>CAJWDO010000054.1 GCA_913031555.1 uncultured Alphaproteobacteria bacterium
GAAATGTGTCTGGTGCCGCCCACACCATGCGCGAGCATATCGAGACAGCCATCGAGAATCTTTTCAAGTCCCAGGACGAACAGGAGAGCTTTGAATGAAACCCCGTATTGGCATTATTCCTGGTGATCCCGGCGGCATCGGTCCCGAAATCATCGCCAAATTACTGGCCGAGGACGAGGTGCGCGATCAGGCCGACATCCTGCTGATCGGTGACCGGCATCTGTTCGAGATGGGACAGGCGCAGGCCGGTGTCGAGATCGAGATGACCGATTGCGATGCCCGCACCGGTGACTGGACGGACATTGCCGGGCTGGCGATTCACAACCGCGAGACGATTGCGGCTGATGATGTTCGTCTTGCCGAGGTCACGCTGGCGAATGGCGGCTCGGCGCTTGGCAATCTGAACTGTGCGCTGGAAATGGCACGCGACGGCATCATCGACGCCATCACCTTTGGCCCCTTCAACAAGGCCGCGCTGATCGAGGCCGGCCTTGGACATGAGGATGAGCTTCATTACATGGCGGAGTTCCTCGGCGTCGAAACCTACATCTCCGAGCTCAATACATTGAACGGCATCTGGACAAGCCGCGTGTCGAGCCACATCCCGCTGAAGGACGTTCCCGATTATATCAGCAGCCATCGCATCACCGAGGCGGTGCATCTGATTGACCGGACCCTGAAGCGCTCCGGGCTTACCCGGCCGCGCCTGTCAGTGGCGGCGCTGAACCCACATGCCGGCGACAATGGCAATTTCGGGATGGAAGAGATCGAGGTCATCACCCCGACGGTCGAGACATTGCGTCAGCAGCAGTTGAATATCGACGGTCCCTGGCCATCGGACACTGTGTTCCTGAAAGCCAAGGCCGGTGAGGTTGACGGCATCATCACGATGTATCACGATCAGGGCCAGATCGCCCTGAAACTGATGGGCTTCGACCGCGGCGTCACCGTACAGGGGGGCATTCCCTTTCCGGTGACAACGCCGGCGCATGGCACAGCATTCGACATTGCCGGCAGCGGTACGGCGGATGTCGGCGCGACACGCGCCGCCTTCGACATCGCCTGCGATATGGTCAGCCATTGGGATGGCACAAGGCAATGAAGATAACCGCCATCAAGGCGCATGCGCTGAACTTCGAAGTTAATCTCGACATCACCTCGCCAGCGAAGACAGCACAACATCAGGCCTGCGTTGTCGAGATCGAGACCGATGCCGATATCAGTGGTCATGGCATTACCTCAATCGGGCCGGCAAAGCCGATCCAGGCTGCCATCGAGAGTATCGCAGCGCCTGCCATCATGGGCATGGACCCGCTGAACAATGACCGTATCTGGGACAGGCTCTACTGGGCGCTGGTGCCGCGTGGGCAAAGCGGGATCGGCATGCACGCCATTGCCGCCATCGATGTCGCGCTGTGGGATATCAAGGGCAAGGCGCTTGGCCAGCCAATCTGGAGGCTTCTTGGCGGGGCGCGCGAACGATGCCCGGTCTACGCCACATTCGGCTTCGGCTTTTATGAAACCGATGAATTGCCACACGCGGCTGAAGCCTGGATGGAACGCGGCTTCTCGCGCCTGAAGATGACGGTTGGCAACAGCGCACTGCAAAGACGCGACGAGCCGCGCCTGCTGAGTGATGTGATCATCGAGGACAAACGCCGCGTCGCCGGCGTTCGCGATGCGGCCGGTCCGGAGGCGGAACTCTTCATCGATGCCAATTGCAGCCTCGATTATTTCCATGCGGTGGAGCTGGCCGGAGCGCTGACGCCCTATCACATCAGCTTCTTCGAGGAGCCGATCACGCAGAATGATGTTCGCCAGATGGCCGAACTTCGGCGCCAGACCGGCATGCGCGTCGCCTGCGGTCAGAACGAGGCACAGTCCTATCGCTTCCGCGATATGCTGGTAGCAGGTGCTGTTGACATCATCCAGCCGAATGTCGTCATCACCGGCGGCTTCACGCAGTGCCAGAAGATCGCCGCGCTGGCCTCCGGATTCAATGTCGGGATCGATAATGGTGGGGCATGGCCGTTCTTCAACGCGCATCTTCAGGCTGGCATCGCCAATGGTGGGCTTGTTGAATATCACTATTCGTCGGTCGAGGCCTGCCGCCTGATCTATGACGGGCTACCCGAGCCTGCCGATGGCTGGCTGACGATGAGCGATGCGCCGGGACTTGGTTTCGACTTGAATCGCGAGCGCCTGCAAAACCACCTTATCTGACCTGATGGTCTGGCCCGGATTGGCCACACGGTCGGCAGCGTCCTGTCGGTCAGGATGCGCGCCCCTTCCGTGTGATCAGCTTCACGATCTGCGAGCCGAACAGGCCAAGGAACGCCAGCACCAGGAACAGCAGGGCCAGCGGCTGGGTCAGGATCATCCACCAGGCACCATCGAACATCTTCAGCGAGTTCTGCAGATTGACCTCGACCATATGGCCGAGGATCAGGCCGACGGCAATCGGCGCCACCGAGAAACCGTGGCGGCGGGCGAAGAAGCCGACAACGCCGAAGATCAGTGCGATCCACACATCGAGAAGCGAGGCGCTCAGCGCATAGGCGCCAATCACCGACAGGGCAAAGACAATCGGCCAGAGAATGGCCGTCGGAATAAGCGAAATACGGGCAAAGAGCTTTGCCGCATACAGCCCCATGACAAGAAAGATGACGTTGGCGACAAGCATCGAGCCGAAAATCTGATACACCGATTCAATCTGCTCGGTGAACAGATAGGGACCCGGGCGCAAGCCATGCACCATCAGGCCGACGAGAATGATCGCGGTGGTGCCACTTCCCGGGATGCCAAGCACCATGGTCGGCACCATCGCCCCGCCGGTGGCGGCGTTGTTTGCCGCCTCGGCACCGGCAATGCCCTCGACCGAGCCCTTGCCGAACTCCTCGCGGTTCTTCGACCAGCGGCGCGCCTCGGAATATCCGATCATCGACGCCACCGTCGCGCCTTCGGCCGGCAGGATGCCGATGAAAGTGCCGATGCCGGATGACCGCGCAATGGTCTTCCAGATCCGCTTGTAATCCTCGCGGGTTGGCAGCTTCACCGCCTTCAGCGTCACCATATCGGCAACACGGTGGGCATGTTTTGACTGCACGAGAAGTTCGGAAATGGCGAACAGGCCAATCATGACCGGCACGAAGGACAGGCCTTCATACAGCTCGTAATTGCCGAACATGAAACGTTCGATCGAAGTCACCCGCTCGGCACCGATGGTGGCAAGCCAGACGCCGAAAATGCCCCCAATCAGGTTCTTCACGGCACCGCCGGCACCGACACTGGCCAACATCGACAGTCCAAAAATCGTCAGTGCGAAATACTCAGGCGGCCGGAATTCATACGCAACCTTGGCAAGCATGGGCGCCGCAATGCACAGCACGAGGATGGAAAAGATGCCGCCAATGGTGCTCGCCACAACGGCGACACCAAGCGCCCTGCCAGCCTCACCACGCTGCGCCAACGGGAATCCGTCAAAGGTCGTCGCAGCGGCAGCCGAGGTTCCCGGCGTGTTGATCAGGATGGCGGTGATCGACCCGGCAAAGGTCGCCGACACATAGAGTGTCGCCAGCACCGCGATGGCATGAACAGGGTCCATGGTCAGGGTGAAAGGCAGCAGCAGCGCTGCGCCAGTGGTGGCACCGAGGCCCGGCAGCACGCCGATGATGATGCCGAGAATTGTCGTGATGGTGATGAGACCCAGAAGATACGGGTCACCCATCACCGAGGCCATCGCGGAAACCGCTTCCAACATCCTGCTGTCTCCCCTTAGCCGTAATACCAGTTGGTGATCAGTCCACGCGGAAATCGGATCTTCAGAACTTCATCGAATAGCAGGAACAGGGTCAGCGGCACAGTGACCGAAATCAGCACGGCAACATGACGGCGCTTTTCGCCCCAGCTTGTCGAAAGAACGAACATCGACACCGCGATGGCGATGAAGAAATCCGCATAGGTCGTCAAAAAATAAAAGGCGGCGAATACCGAGATGCTGATCCAGGTCGTGATCCCTTCAAGCTCGATCGGCTTTGGCGGGTTGCGCTTGCACTCCCAGGCCAGAATGCCGATCAGGATCAGATTGATCACCATCAGGAAAATCGGGAAGGAGCGCGGCTGCATGCTATGCCCGACGATCATCGGTGGCGACAGCTTGAGCTGCAGTGCCAGATAGATCACCACAACCGAAAAGACGGAAAGGATACCCGGAACAATTAAAGGTCGCATCAGAACGGTCTCCCAGCAATCACCAATGGGCGACGCGTCATGCGCCGCCCACCGGTCCGTTCAGGAAAGACTTCCTATTCGATCAGGCCCATTTCCTTGAGCGCGGGACCGAACTCGTTAACCATCATCGAGATCTGCTTGCCCCAGGCGTCAGAACCCATCGGCGACGTGTTGTCGAGGCCGGAATTCATCAGATAAGCCTGGTAAAGCGAATGGCCCATGGCCTTCATCATAGCGCCTTCAAGCTCGGCGCGACGCTCTTCGGACACACCGGCATGGGTGACAAAACCACGGGTCGTGGACAGCACCAGATCGATACCCATTTCCTTGGCGGTCTTGGCAGCAGGGATCGGGTCCATGCGGTTTTCACCAAGGATCACCAGCGGGCAGAGATCGCCGGCCTCGATCGGGGCCGAAGCCTCGGACAGGTTCAGCGTGCCGACATCGACGGCACCGGCGACAACCTGGGTGGCAACCTCAGCACCGCCACCGAACGGGATGTAGGTCGGCATGTCGACGCCAAGGCGCTTGGCCCACAGGAAGACGGTCAGATGGTCGATGGTGCCCGACGAGGTGCCACCGAATTTCATCGAGTCGCCATTCTTCATGCCGGCAACGAATTCCTCAGGCGTCTTGTAGGGGCTCTTGCAGTTGACCATCAGGATCTGCGGGTCGTTGGTGCCACGGGCGATCGGTGCCATGTCCTCGACGCGCAGGTCGGTCTTGCCCTTCGCCATGGTGATGGCGTGACCAACCGTGAAGGTCAGAACCGTGTTGCCATCGGCCGGGCGGCTGTTGAAATACTGCATCGCGGCAGCACCGCCACCACCACGCTTGTTGACGACGACCATATCCTGCTTCAGCCCACGGCGTGTGCGGATCATCATCATGCGCGAGTTCACGTCGGTACCACCACCGGCACCGGCGTGGGTAACAACCTCGATCGTGCCTTCGGCGGCGACAACAGGTGCCGACGACATAGCCATAACGCCGGCCATCGACGCGATGCCGACGCCGACCGACAGAATTTTCTTAGTGCTGAGCATTGGTTCCTCCCAGAAGTTTGCTCCAAAAGATCTTTCTTATACAGGACCAGTATTTGATCTGGTCACATTTTTCCCGGCCCAGACAACACTCCACCCGATGGTGATTTGAGATGCCCTTGCGCGGAAAATCTCCGCCGGCCTGACATTACGGTATACCAAATTCAGAGGTGAGACAATGTTCAATAGTGCCACACCACGCTCATTTGGCGGCCCTGTTTCACGGCGGGCTAATCGACGGCAAGACCAGCCTCGCGGGCACGGGCGACCATATATTCGCGGCCGGCCAGCATGTCGTCGATTGATCCGAAGCCATTCGTGTAATGGCCGGTATAACCCATCCCCTCAATCTTCTTGAACATGGCGCCAAAATCGATCGTGCCATCACCGGGTTGCTGGTGGATCTCATAGGACCCGTTATTGTCGGCGAGCCTGACTTCGTGGCACAGGCTGAAATCCATCGCATCGATAAAGTTGGCGATTCCCACCCCGGGCAGGAAATGCGCGTGGTTCGCGGTAAATGACCAGCGCACTGACGGGCTGTCGATCTCACGGAAGAAATGCATGCATTCGGCCGGTGTCACCGGCATGTAGTTGACCTCGGCCAGAACAGGTTCCCAGTTCAGATTTTCAAGCAGCAGCAGGACGCCCTTCTCGGCAGCGTAATCGCCGATCCGACGCAACCTGTCGATCGCCGCCTGCATCCTGATCTTGCGACAGGCGGTGAAATGATAACCGCCGTGGACAACAATCCACTTCGCGCCAAGCCTTGGCGCCAGATCGATATAGGCCTTCATGTAGTTGTCGACGGCATCGCGACAGAAAGGCGAGATTTCGGCGACATTCACACCGGACAGTGTATGCAGCCCAAAGCTGATCCCGGTCTCGGCAAGCAGATCGCGGACCGTCCCGCACCGTGTATCATCGAACGTCTCGAGGGCGTTTGGGGCGATGTCGGTCTGTGCGTCGATGATGCGGACATCATTCTCCGCCGCCCAGCGGATGCCGTCCTCGAGCGGCAATCGCCGGCCAAGGTCGACGCCTATCCTGTCTTTCAGAGTCATGCCGGTCATATGTTCCTCCCCCAAGTTTCTTAACAACTTCATGCCTGTCGCCGGTCTTGGTTGCCAGTCTCATTTGCCGGTCTTGGTTGCCGGTCTCAGTTGCCGGTGAATTTCGGCTTTCGTTTCTCCATGAAGGCGCGGCGTCCCTCGATGTAGTCTTCGCTGGCAAAGCACCCTTTTACCAACGTATCAAGCGCATTAAGGTCACGGTCCGCCTCGTCAAGCTGTAACGCCTGGGTGATGGCCTTCACCGATTCGATTGTCAGCGGCGCGTTCTCGCTGATCCGCCCGGCATAGTCATCGACATAGGCGGCCAGCATCTGCGGTGCCAGCACCCGGTTGACGAGACCCATCTCATAGGCCTCGGCGGCGCTGAACTGGCGCGCCGTGAAGAAGATTTCCTTCACCATCGACGGGCCGACAAGGTTTGCCAGCCGTCTGATGCCCTCATAGCCATAGCCGACGCCAAGCTTCGCGGCCGGAACGGCAAAGCGGCTCTTGTCCTCACACAGCCGCAGATCACAGGCGACGGCAAGCCCCATGCCACCACCGATGCAAAACCCCTGGATCATCGCGACCGTCGGCTTTGGAAAGTTGAAGACGGCTTCATAGAAAGCCTTGCTGGCCTGAGCGTAGATTTCGACATCCTCGGCGCTGGAGCGTTCCTTCTCAAACTTCGAAATATCCGCGCCGGAGGCGAAAGCCTTGCCACCAGCCCCGCGTATCACCAGAAGCCGCGCCTCGGGATCGGCCGCCATGCGGGCGACCTCTTCAGCCCCGGCACGGTACATCGCCAGCGAGATGGCGTTGTGGCGTTCCGGATTGTTGATCACCAGATGGCCGACACGGTCGACAATCCCGGCCAGAAGCTTGCCATCGGCATGTGCCGTGAGCTGGTCGAATTTCATGTGATCCCCCGCGCCGCAAAACCGTTGATGTCATCGTCCGAATAGCCGAACTCGGCGAGGATTTCGCCGGTATGCTGACCCTTGGTCGGCGGCGGGCGGCGGATTTCTGCCTTGGACCGGCTCATCTTGATCGGCTGGCCAACAATCCGGGCCGGGCCACGCTCCTGGCTGTCAACGTCGCGTGCCATGCCGAGATGCTGCACCTGCGGGCTCTCGAACACTTGCTGGACGTTATTGATCTCGCCGCAGGGAACGCCTATTTCAGCCAGCCGCGCCACCCAGTAATCGGTACTTTCCCGGACGGTATTCTCATTGATGATGGCGTTCAGCGCGACGCGGTTTTTGCTTCGCGATGGCTGATCGGCATAATCCTCGTGATCCATCCGCGGATCCGCCAGTTCTTCCTTCAGCCGGAGCCAGATATGCTGGCCAGCGCATGCGATGTTGATATAGCCGTCAGAGGTTGTGAACACGCCGGTCGGGATCGAGGTCGGATGGTCATTGCCAGCCTGCCCCGGAACATCGCCATCCATCAGCCAACGCGCCGCCTGAAAATCCAGCATCGCGATCTGCGCCTGCAACAACGAGGTCTGCACCCATTGCCCCTCACCGCTTTTCTCACGACCGAGAAGTGCCAGCAGGATTCCCTGCGCGGCGAACCCGCCAGCCGTCAGGTCGGCGATCGGGATGCCGACCCGCATTGGACCTTCCCCCGGCGCACCGGTAATCGACATCAGGCCGCCCATGCCCTGGGCGATCTGATCGAAGCCCGGGCGCCCGGCCAGCGGCCCGTCCTGGCCAAAGCCGGAAATCGAGGCGTAGACAAGACGCGGATTGATAGCGCGAAGGGTTTCATAATCGATGCCAAGCCGGAATTTCACATCGGGGCGGTAATTCTCCACCACCACATCGGCGGTGGCGGCCATCTTCTTGAGAATCGCCACCCCGTCCGGGTCCTTCAGATTGAGAATCATCGAACGTTTGTTGCGATGCAGGTTCTGGAAGTCCGATCCTTGGCGCGACCCGCCCATGTCAGAGCCGGCTGTATCCGGGTTTTCGATCTTGATGACGTTGGCACCCCAGTCGGCCAGCTGGCGAACGCAGGTCGGACCCGAACGCACCCGTGTCAGATCAAGAACAGTATAGTCGGACAATATATCGCTGGCAGGCTCAAAAGGCATTTCAAACTCGTCACTTTGGCGTGTTGCAGAGGTATAACACCCCATCAACATTCGAAAATTATTGTATACCAAATTAGAAGACGATAGCCTTTTTGAAGTCAATTCAAAACTTGCCAACGGCGTGCCGGCGCGATGATCAGCCACAGCCACTGGCACCCGGGGGGATAGCCGGGGGAGAGGGCTGACCGGTCATGAAGACCCTGTTTCTGTTATTTGACAGCCTGAATCGATCGGCGCTCGGCGCCTATGGCGGGGTCATCCCGACGCCGAATTTCGACCGTCTGGCGGCG
>CAJWDO010000055.1 GCA_913031555.1 uncultured Alphaproteobacteria bacterium
TACAGTTCTTTACGGAGCAACTTCCGGAAAACTATATGCTTCTGGGCAAGCTGGCGAAAGATTCGCCAAAAATCCGTTACTGTTTTCATCCACCAGCTTTTTGTACTAAAAAATTAGCAACGGTCATTTTTTCAAGCCAACGTAAGTAATTCCGGGAAAGCGCCTTCTGCAGTCTTATCTTCTGCCGCCTGCCGAGTATTCCTGACCGTCCTGCCACGCATTTTGCACGCATTTTGGTGGAGCCGCCAAACCCATGAAAGCCAGTTCCATAAGCGATATCAGGCGGTCCGAACTATCGCGCGCCGCCTTCGAGGCAGTGATTCTTTACGGCCTTCGCGGCACAACCCTCGACAAGGTCGGCGCCATCGCCGGCGTATCGAAAGGAGTGGTGCTGCATCATTTCAAGGACAAGGGCGCGCTTCTCGAGGCCGTGTTCCGCCGTTCCAACAGCTTGCTCAGCCGCTCTGTCGTCGAACTCTACGCCTATGCGGAAACGCCGTATGAGCGGTTCTGGTCGATCATCGTCGCCAACTTCTTCGAAACGATCTTCAACCCGCGTGTTTGTCAGGCCTGGGTGTCGCTTATCTCCGAGGTGCCACACAGCGATCATTGCCAGCGCATCCAGACCGTCTGTAATGAGCGTATCCGGAGCAATTTTGAACATGAGCTGAAGCATTTCCTGCCAGCATCCGAGACACCGCCGACTGCGCGGATCATCGGCCAGTTGATTGACGGCATCTGGGTCCGGGCCGGCATGCTTCCCGACCAGATCACCAGCGATGACGCCATTGACGAACTGGTCTTCGCCGTCTCGCGGCTGCTGCCGTCGGATGAAGTGAGCACCGCCAAGCACAGCGAGGCACTCAGGAAGGTCAGGAACGTGGCAACCATCGCGCTGGGGTCACGCTCATTCCGGGAACGGGCAAACCTCACTAGGGCCTGATAGAGGACGGTCTGACACAGTAACCGGCGGAAGGGTTGTCTCAACTGGCGGCACGGGCGGCAGAAAGGTCGCTGCTATCATGCTGCATGGACAACGCGGACAGCGCCGCCTCGTTGATTTCGACGCCCAGCCCCGGCCGGCCATTCAGCGTCGCCACCGAATTCTGCACAGTGAACCCGTTCACGGCGTACCGCTCGCCATGTTCGAGATATTCGGGATAGATTTCGGCCATCTCGGCATTCGGAATGGCGGCGCAGACATGCATCATCGCACTGGCCGCGACGGTCATCGAGTTCCAGCAATGCGGTGATATCCTGACGCCATGCCGGTCGGCCAGTACCGATATCTCCAACATGTCGAGAAGGCCCCCGACACCGGCGATATCAGGATTGAGAATGTCCGCCGCCCGGAGCGCAAGGACCGACCTGAAATGCGCCACACCGGATTGCCTCTCCCCGGTCACAAGGGGTATGCCAACCTCGCCTCGAAGTTCGGCCAGCGCAGCGATGTCGGCACCATCGGCGGGTTCCTCGAACCAGTGCGGCGCCGCCGGAAGGATGCCCTTTGCCACGGCGCGGGAAATGCCGGGGTCGGTCTCGCTGTCCATATCGACCATCAGCCTGTGGTCAGCGCCGATCACCCCCCGCACCCGGCGCACGGCTTCAACGGCCTGCGATGCATCATGATTCAGCATGGGATGAATCTTGATCGCCCTGTAGCCGGCCGCGACAAGATGTTTGGCACGGGCGGCCAGCGCAGCGGCCGACCAGTTGCTCTCGCTCCAGATATTGGCATAGACCGCCGCATCCCGGCAGTTCGGCCGACCAAGAAGCTCGACAAGAGGTTTTGCGACAAGCCTGCCGATCAGGTCCCAGAGGGCGATGTCGAGCGCGCTCGTGGCGGCGGCAAAATCCATGCTGTGGTGGCGTAGCGACAGGCGCGTCGCAAGGTCGCGCAGATGCCAGGGGTCAGGGCACGCCAGCGCCGCGAGTTCACGTCCCAGCTCATGGATGATTCTGGCGACGGCTGCCTCGCGGCATGGCAGGACATAGGCCTCGCCCCAGCCAATGGTGCCATCGGCGGCGGTGAGACGGATCAGCAGGCAGGGTTTGATTCGCGCGAAACCATTCTCGACTTCGGCTGGCCTGGTGATCCAGCTTTGCAGCCCTGTCAGCCGAAAGCCGGGCATCTCTGCCGGGCCGGAATCCGATATCAAATGCATCATATCACACGCTCCCAACACACTCCCAACACCCTAGGCAGCCTGACGAGTCCGCTATGAGTTGCCTCCTAACCGATGGTAAGTTTCTTGTCAATTGGTCAGTTTTTGTATAAAATAGAAAGTATGCTTTTCGCTGGGCGGGCGACACTAGATTGTTTCAGGACAAGGTGGTTTCAGATGGCCTGGTCTGTCGGCCATCCACTGCAGAGATATGGCAATGAGTTATGATTTCATCATTGTTGGTGCCGGGTCGGCGGGATGCATTCTTGCCAACAGGCTGTCGCAGGATCCGTCCAACAAGGTCCTGCTGATCGAGGCCGGGCCGGAGGATCGGGGCCTGTCCCTTGCGATTCCCGCAGCAATGCTGACCAATCTCAACAGCCGCAAACATAACTGGGCCTATCAGGGCGAGCCCGAACCGGCGCTCGCCAACCGCCGCGTGAAGCATGATCGTGGCAAGACACTCGGCGGTTCATCCTCGATAAACGGCATGGTTTATATTCGCGGCCACGCGCTGGATTTCGACGGCTGGCAGCAGGCCGGCTGTGAAGGCTGGAGCTATGCCGACGTTCTCCCCTATTTCAAGAGGATGGAGGGTTACAGCAGCGGCAGCGATGCCTATCGGGGCGGCGACGGGCCGCTGAAGGTGACGCGCCCGGATGTCGAGAATCCGATCTTCTCCAGCTTTGTTCGGGCTGGCGAGCAGGCTGGCTATCCGGTGACCGAGGACATCAACGGCTATCTTCAGGAGGGGTTTGGACGACTCGACCGTTCGGTGCATCGTGGCAGGAGATGGAGCACCTCGCGCGCCTATCTGGCGCCGATACGAAGCCGCCCGAACCTGCATATCATGACAGGCGCCAATGCCACGAAAATCCGGACCAGCAACAACCGCGCCATTGGCATTGAATATGTCAGGGGCGGTCACTGGCATTACGCTGCCGCGCGATCGGATGTGATCCTCAGCGCCGGCGCGGTGGCCAGCCCGCAGCTGTTGATGCTGTCGGGAATCGGGCCGGCGGCGCATCTTTGCGATCACGGCATAGAGCTTGTTCACGACCTTCCGGGGGTTGGGCAGAACCTTCAGGACCACCCCGATTATGTGATGAAGTATGAATGCAGGAAGCCCGTATCGATCTGGCCGCAAACCCGGATGTTGGGGCGGATTCGGGCCGGCATCGAATGGCTTGTCGCCGGCACTGGCCTGTGCGCCAGCAACCAGTTCGACGTCGTTGCCTGCATCCGTTCCGGTATGGGTGTCGCCTTTCCGAACCTGCAGCTGACGATCTCACCACTTGCTGTCGATGGTGAAACCTGGCAGCCGCTTCAGATGCACGCCTTCCAGATTCATCTGGGTCTGATGCGCGCGCACAGCCGCGGCACCATCCAGCTGCGTGACGCCGACCCGTTGAGCCCACCGAGAATCCAGGTGAATTATCTTGATGACCCGCGCGACCGCGAGGTGATGCGAACGGGCATCGGCCTGGTCCGTGAACTTGTCCGCCAACCAGCTCTGGCAGAGCTGTGCGGCGCTGAAATCTTTCCCGGCGAACAGGTGCGGCGCAGCCGGGAACTGGATGAAAGTCTGACCGCAGAGGTCACGACGCAGTGGCATCTTTCCGGCACCGCCAGGATGGGCGCCGCCACCGACATCAGGGCCGTTGTCGACCATCATGGCCGCGTTCACGGTCTCGACGCGCTGCGCATTGTCGATGCATCGATCATGCCGACCGTCACCAATGGCAACACCAACAGCCCGACGATGATGATCGCCGAGAAGCTGAGCGACGCCATCCTCGGAAAGGCGCCGCTGCCGCGCGACACCGCCGAGGTGTGGATCAACCCGAACCATGACACAAGCCAACGATAGCAGCAGCACAGGAAAGGAACCATGGGCACGAGAATGGCTTCCTATTTGGCCAGTTTCATCGCGGCCCGACAGGAATAGAGCTTGCATTACACGACGAATCCTGAATACTTTTTTAACTCACGGTGCAACGATAAATCCAGCTACTTGCCAACGACATGGCATAGCGGGAGGAGGAAACAATGACTTTGAACATTTCAAGACGGACCGCGCTTAAAACAGCTGCCGCTGCCGGCGCACTGTCCGTTGCGGGCATGCCCGCATTGGCCGCGCCAAAGCATGGCGGCACATATCGCCTTGGCCTGACCGGCGGCAACACCTCGGACACATGGGACAGCCGCACACACTCGGACGCCTACATGATCAACATGGGTCATGGCTGTGTCTTCGAGTGCCTGACCGAAGTCTCTGCCGAAGGCGAGCTTATTGGCGAGTTGGCGACCGGCTGGGAGGCATCTGCCGATGCCAAGGTCTGGACCTTTGATCTTCGCAAGGGCGTGAAATTCCACAATGGCAAGGCATTCGGTGCCGATGACGTCATTGCCTCGATGAACATGCATGTCGAGGAAGACGCATCCTCGGCCGCAAAGCCGATTGTCGCCAACGTCGCGGAAATGAAGAAGCTGTCCGACCATCAGGTCCAGTTCGTTCTGAAGAATGGCAGTGCAGATTTCCCGTACCTCGTTTCCGACTATCACATCTGCATTTTCCCCGCTGGCCAGATTGCCGAGGCAATTGCCAACGGAATTGGAACTGGCCCCTACAAGGTCGTTGCTTTCGATCCCGGCGTTCGCGCCATGGTCAGCAAGTTTGAGGATCACTGGGATGCCGATAACCGCGGTTACTTTGCGGAAGTTGAGCAGATCTACATTGGCGACGCATCGGCACGCGTCAATGCAATCATGACTAGCCAAGTCGATGCCATCAACCGGGTCGAGCTTAAGTCTGTGAAGCTGCTGAGAAACTTCGTCAACATCGATGTTATCGATGTGACCGGCAACCAACACTACACCTTCCCGATGCTTGTCGGCAACGCACCGTTCGACAACCCTGATTTCCGTCGTGCCCTTAAGTGGGCGTGTAACCGTCAGGAAATGGTCGACAAGATCCTTCAGGGCTATGGCGCTGTTGCCAACGACCATCCGATCGGTCCTGCCAACCAGTATCAGGCTTCCGACCTGCCACAGACAGAATATGATCCCGACAAGGCTGCCTTCTACATGAAGAAGTCCGGGCTTGGAAATGTCACCATCGATCTGAGTGTCGCCGAAGCTGCCTTCACCGGTGCCGGTGATGCCGGAGCGCTGTACCAGAACACCGCTGGTCCGGCTGGCATCAACATCAACATCGTGCAGGAGCCGAATGACGGTTACTGGTCGAATGTCTGGCTTCGCAAGCCCTGGTGTGCCTGTTACTGGTCGGGTCGCGCGACCGAGGACTGGATGTTCGCGACCGCCTATGAGTCCGGCGTTCCATGGAATGACACAGGCTGGGAGAACGAGCGTTTCCAGAGCCTGCTGATTGAGGGGCGGACAGAGCTGAAAACTGATCGTCGTCGTGAGATCTATCACGATATGCAGGAAATCTGCTCTGATGACGGTGCCACCATCGTGCCGATGTATGCTAACTTTGTAGACGCGAAATCCAACCGTGTGGCGAATAACGGCCAGACAGGCAATCTCTGGCAGCTCGACAACCTGCGCAGCTGCAAGCGCTGGTGGACAGCCTAAAGAGACTTCTGTGGCGGGGCTTACCAAGGCCCCGCCATTTTTCTTTTGTTTGCTCCCGACATGTTGCCCGCAAGCCGGGATCACCGCCGGATCGCATAATGATGCTTGATCATGAAACTTTTCGGCCGATGTCGCTTCGTGCCACCATAACGAGACCCTGGAAGTAGTATGAACAATCTAGCGATGATTATCGCAAAGCGTCTGGCGCTTGGCGTGCTGACACTCTTCATGGTGTCAGTGATCATTTTCTACGCTGTCAACATGCTTCCCGGGGATTTCGCGCAAGCCATTCTCGGCCAGACAGCCACGCCCGAAACGGTTCAGGCCATCCGGGATTCGCTCGGCCTCGACCGGCCGGTTTATCTGCGCTATTTCGACTGGCTTTTTGCCGCCATGCAGGGCGATTTCGGGATCAGTTTCTCGCAGGTGCTGTTCGCAACATATGGCGGCAGTGCGGCGACGGTGAATTACGAGACGGTTATTGAGCAGCTGGCACCGCGGTTCGGCAACACGCTGTTCCTTGCCGGTGTCTCCGCCGCCATCGCCATCCCGCTATCCTTGATGATCGGTGTGCTGGCGGCGCTGTATCGCGAGTCGATTTTCGACCGGGTAGCCAATGTCAGCACGCTGGTATCTATTTCCAGCCCCGAGTTCTTTGTCGCCTATATCCTGATCCTGCTTCTGGCTGTTCTCAATCCGGTTTTCACATCGCTGTCGAACATTCATGAAGGCATGAGTTTCGCTGACAAGCTTGGCAAGACGATGTTGCCGGCGCTGACGCTGACCCTTGTCGTGACAGCGCATATGATGCGGATGACACGCGCCGCGATCATCAATCTTCTGGCGTCACCTTATATCGAGATGGCGCGCCTTAAGGGTCTGTCACCCTTCCGCATCATCGTTGTGCACGCACTGCCGAACGCGCTGGCACCGATTATCAACGTGATCGCGCTGAACCTTGCCTATCTCATCACCGGCGTCGTCGTTGTTGAAGTGGTGTTCGTCTATCCGGGTGTCGGCCAGCTGTTTGTTGATTCGGTCAAGATGCGGAACATTCCGGTCGTGCAGGCCTGCTGTCTTGTCTTCGCCTTTGCCTATATCTTCCTCAATCTGGTGGCGGATGTGACGTCCATCCTGTCGAACCCGCGTCTGCGGCATCCAAAATAGGAACCCTTCGATGCCGATGCTCTCATTACAGTTTTACCTCGCCGCCATAATCATCGCCAGCGCGGCCATGCTGTTCGGACTGCGCCAGTTTGGCAGCGCACGCGGCATTGCCAGGTTCCGCGATGTCACTATATCCGGCGCGCTTGGTTACGGGATCCTGCTGGTCAGCCTGTATCAGGGCATTGCCTTCTACAACGCCCCGACAGCCGTGTTCTTCAGATGGGCCGTGCAGGGCGCCGCCTTTCTGGCCTTCGCCGGCTTTGCCTTCCAGCAGCTCGGTCGGCATGTTGGCACCCGTGCCACAAGGAAGCTGTTCCGGTCGATGCCGGTGTCGGCCGCGCTCGGCATTCTGCTGATCATTACCTATGCCACCGTGGCGATCTTTGCCGATGTCATCGCACCTTTCGGCCAGTCCGAGATTTTCGCCAATTCCAACGTGCTGCCTGGCGGCAATCCCGACATGGGCGGCGATCCGGCGCATATCCTCGGCACCGACCAGATTGGCCGGGATATTCTCTCGCGGTTGATTTTTGGCGCGCAGAACACTGTCGGCATTGCTTTTGTGACAACGCTTCTGGCCTTTTTCATCGGCATCAGCCTTGGCTTTCTTGCGGCGACAATCGGCGGCGTTCTTGATCAGGTGCTGTCGCGTATTGTCGACATGCTGATGTCGATCCCGCAACTGATCTTCGCACTGCTGTTGATGACGATTGCCACAACCTGGTTCGGATCGCAGAAGACGGTGATCACGCTGATGATGATTCTGATCATCGCGGTGCTGGATTCGACGCGGGTGTTCCGTCTGTCGCGCGCCGTCGGGATGAATATCGTGGTGATGGATTTCTTCGAGGCAGCAAAGCTTCGCGGGGAAAAGATGTCCTATCTGATCTTCCGCGAGACGGTGTCGCCGCTCCAGGGTTTGGGCGTGGCCGTGTCGCTGGCAGGAGCGGTGTGGATCGTCGCTCGTGGCGATCCGTTGGTACTGGCGACGCTCACCCTGAACTACTGCGAATCTCTCGCGGGCGAGTCCCGCCAGCGAGGCGACCGCCTCGTACAGCGCAACAAGCAAATCCGCGACGGCCGCTCGCAGCGCTTCCCCATGACCACCAGCGCCTTCGCAGCCACCGTCCTCTTCGGCTCGATGATCAGGGAGCGGCCGTCTACTGCTGGTGCTGGCAATGGCAATGGCGGCTGAAGCTGAAGCTGAAGCCTCCGCTGTCTCCGCTGCAGTCGCCATATTGGTGTGTGGTTACAGGTAGCGTGCGTGTGCGGCTCGTGTCTGTATACCTTTAATTACTGACATACAGTATCTTGATAATATGAGATAGACTATTAGTATATTATACCGCCTGCCTGACTCCGTCACTGTCGCTGTCGCCAGCCTCGCGGCGTTCGTCGGTGTCGCGGCCGCCGTCAGCGTGCAGACGACGACGCGTTTCGTTGAGACGCTCGTCCTCACGTTCGAGGCGCTTCGACGGCTGCTCAAGCACGCCGAGTCTGAGTCACAAAAGGAGAAGTCCACCACGAGTGCGGCGTCGCAGGCGGCCCACCTGGAGCCGTCGACGACGGGGTCCGCGCAGGCCGGCTCTCCAGGGAGGGTGGGAGGACCCGTTCGCATTCTTCTGGCACAGCTTGATGCTCGTCGTCGTGTTTTTCACGGTAATGGCGATCACGTTTGCGGTCTCTTTTCTTGAGGCCGTGCCGATCACCCCGGTAAGCATCGCAGTCGCAGCGACCTGCGGCGCGATTTTAATTTTTTTGCTGCGACTTAGGGTTTGCAG
>CAJWDO010000056.1 GCA_913031555.1 uncultured Alphaproteobacteria bacterium
CCGGAATCGATCTGCTGGCGGTCAATCTCTACCCGTTCGAACAACAGCAGGCAAAGACCGACGATTTCGCCACCCTTATCGAATATATCGACATCGGCGGCCCGGCGATGCTTCGCGCCGCGGCGAAAAACCATGAATTTGTCACCGTGCTGTGCGATCCGGCGGATTATACCGGCGTCATTGACGAGATTGCCACCTCCGGTGATGTCAGCCAAAAAACCCGCCGCCGCCTTGCCGGCCAGGTGTTTGCGCGCACCGCCGCCTATGATCAGGCCATCGCCGACTGGATGGCCGATGATGACGGGATGGGCGACGGGATGGGCGGCTCGATGATCGTTGCCGGGCGATGCCTTCAGGAATTGCGGTACGGCGAGAACCCGCATCAGAAGGCGGCGCTCTATGCCGCCGGTCCAGTGCGCCCGGGTGTGGCCAGCGCCACGCAGATTCAGGGCAAGCCGCTGTCCTACAACAATCTGAATGACACAGACGCCGCCTTTGAACTGGTCGCAGAATTCAGCGAACCGACCATCGCCATCATCAAACACGCCAATCCCTGCGGCGTTGCCTCGGCAGCATCGCTTGGCGAGGCCTGGGGCGCGGCGCTTGCCGCCGACCCGGTCAGCGCCTTTGGCGGCATCGTTGCCGCCAACATGCCGCTTGATGGTGAGACGGCCCGCCACATTACCGGCATTTTCACCGAAGTCGTGATCGCCCCCGAAGCCGACGAGACGGCGCGCGCCATTCTGGCGGAAAAGCCGAACCTGCGCCTCCTTACCACCGGTTCCATGCCCGATGCCGGTAGCGATGCCGTGAAGATCAAATCCGTCAGCGGGGGGTTTCTTGCCCAGTCGCGCGACAGCGGCAGTATCACCGCCGATGACATCAGGATTGTCACAAGGGCTCAACCGGACGAGCGCCAGCTTGCCGATCTGATGTTTGCCTGGCGGGTGGTCAAGCACGTCAAGTCGAATGCCATCGTCTTTGCGCGTGAGCGTTGCACCGTCGGGGTTGGCGCCGGGCAGATGAGCCGTGTCGATTCCGCCCGCATCGCTGCGCAAAAGGCACGCGATACAGCGGCCCATCACGGCTGGGACGCCCCAGGAACAATCGGCTCGGTGGCAGCTTCGGATGCGTTTTTCCCGTTTGCCGACGGGCTGGCAGCCCTGATCGAGGCTGGCGCGACAGCGGTGATTCAGCCAGGTGGATCAAAGGCCGACGATACGGTGATCGCCGCCGCCGACGAAGCTGGAATCGTCATGGCGATGACCGGCATGCGGCATTTCAATCACTGATTTCCGGTCTCTTCACACCTCTCGGCGCGCCACTGTCCAGACCTTGCGCATCAGCGTTGGCAGGCTTGCCGGGCGAACCCGGTGCCAGTCGGTTGCGGGTCCGGGATCTTCAATTCCGGCGACAGCGACATCCATGCTCAGCGAGAAATGTGTGAAGACATGGCTGACGCTGTCCCCGGCCAGTCGCCAGTCGGCCGCGAAGGGGGCGCTGGCGAACGGGCTGTCCGCATCATATGCAGCGTCATCCTGTGTCCACCCGGCGGAGGGGAAGGCCAGCATGCCACCAAGCATGCCGCGTTCAGGACGTGTCACCATGAAGGCCTGTCCATCGCCGGCAATGGCGACAAAGGCAATGCCGCTTCGTTCCGGCTTGATCTTTTTCGGCGCCTTGACCGGCCAGGATTCCGGCGTGCCGGCGTGGCGCGCGGCGCATTCCTCAGCAAGCGGACAGGTCTCACATCCAGGATTGCGCGGTGTGCAGACGGCGTTGGCGAAATCCATCAGCGCCTGTGGGAAATCCGACGGCCGTTCGGATGGCAGGATGGCGTCATAGAAAACGCCAATTTCCGGCTTCGCCGCCGGAAGTGGTGTGGCAATGGCAAAATAGCGCGCCAGCACCCGCTCGATATTGCCATCGACAACCGTGCTGCGTCGGCCAAAGGCAATCGCCGCAATCGCACCGGCCGTGTAGGGACCAATTCCGGGAAGGCCGCGCAACCCCGCCACCTCATCGGGGAACCGGCCGGCATGTTCACCACAGACAATCCGCGCCGCACGATGCAGGTTGCGCGCCCGTGCGTAATAACCAAGACCGGCCCAGGCCGCCATGACCTCATCCTGCTCCGCCGCGGCAAGGTCGCAGACATCCGGCCAGCGCCGGGTGAATTCCAGAAAATAGGGGATGACAGTTGTGACCACCGTCTGTTGCAGCATGATTTCCGACAGCCACACATGATAGGCTGGTGCCAGATCCGGCCAGCGATGCCGCCATGGCAGACTGCGGCCGTGCCGGTCATACCAGTCGAACATGGTTGTGGTGGGAAAAGTGGATGCGGCCATGGCAGGAAGAGTGGCATAGCCCCCCTGCCCGTTCAATCGCCGGCCGGCATCACAATGGTCGCACCCGCGTCGCTGTGCTATGCTGAAACCCGTTGTGAAGCCACCACATCGCCAGACAGAACATCGCCAGCCACCAAATCGCAAGGCAGAATTGGAAATCCGGGCATGACAGCCGACCGCCGCCACCGCATGACACGTCTTTCGAGGCTGGTTGACGGTATGGTGGCGCCGAGCGTGCGCGAACGCGGCTTTGTGATCAGCCGGCTTGTCTCGAACTGGCGCCAGATTGCCGGCGACATGGCAGGGTGGAGCCGTCCTACCCAACTCAACCTGTCGCGGCGTGGCGGCGGCACGCTGAAAGTCGCGATCGCCAGCGGCTATGGGCCGATAGCGCTGCAGATGAAACAGCCGATCATCGACCGGGTGAACGCGACTTTCGGGTACCGGGCGGTTGCGGAATTGGTGTTTGTGCAGACACTTGCCCCACAACCGGCAGAGCCGGAAACACCGGAAAGCAATGACGCAGCGGCATCCGCACCGCTGGCTGAATCGATCTGGGAACTCGACGCAAGGCTTGAGCGAATCAAATCGCCTGAAGTGCGCGCCGCACTTCGCCGACTCGGCCGGGCGGAACGCAACTGACGACATCGCTGAATCGGAATCTTCCCGGGTCTCCATCGTGTGAATCTGCATTGCCCACCGCCCGGGCTTTGGCTATTGTGGCGCTATGAAACCAACCACGCACCACAGCCATCCCATGCCGCGCCGCCGCTTCGTAGCGATGGGCGTCGGCGCTTCCGCCCTTCTCGCCGCGATGCCTAACGCGCTGGCCAGCGATGATCTGGTTGAACGCGCGCTGTCACCGCGCTTTGTCGGCAGCAATGACGCGCCGATCCGGGTGGCCGAATATTATTCGATGACCTGTGGACATTGCGCCGATTTCCACAACAACACCTTTCCAAAGGTGAAGGCCAAACTGATTGATGAAGGCATTGTCCGTTTCGAGATGCGCCCGTTCCCGCTGGACGGGCTGGCGCTGCGCGCGCATGCCCTTGTCCGCGCGGTGCCGGAGACGAAATTCTTCCCGCTGGTGAAAATGCTTCTTGCCAGGCAACCCGTCTGGGTGCGTGCCGCCGATCCGGTCGCCGAGCTGCAGAAGATGGCCAAACTGGCCGGCATCAGCGCGGATGATTTCAATGACATCATGCGCAACCGGCCCCTGCTGGAAGGCATTGTCGATCTTCGCCAGAAGGGAATGGATGACTGGAAAATCGCCTCGACACCTTCCTTTGTCGTGAATGACGATCTGTTGATTCCCGGTAACAAGGACTATGATGAATTCGCCGAGCAACTGAGCGCCTTCGGTGCGTGAGACACCGTCTTCCATGTTCCCGGCTCCTTATATATCGACCCCTCTTTTTTGAACCTCCACTTATTCTGACCCCTCTTTCCTGACCAAGGCTGGTAGCCGCCTGTGATTTTCCGAACCCTGAAGATGACCGGTTTCAAATCCTTTGCCGACGCGGCAGAGGTCGAAATCGAATCTGGCATGACCGGCATTGTCGGGCCAAACGGGTGCGGCAAATCCAATATCGTCGAGGGTCTGCGCTGGGTTATGGGCGAAAGCAACGCCCGCCAGATGCGCGGTTCGGAAATGGATGATGTGATCTTTTCCGGCACCGAACAGCGCCCGGCCCGCAACCTGGCCGAAATCACGCTTCATCTCGACAACAGCAACCGCAGCGCGCCAAGCGAGTTCAATAACGAGGATGAACTTGAGATCACGCGCAAGATCGAACGCGGCAAGGGAAGCAGCTATTTCGTCAATGCCAGACCGGCACGGGCCAAGGATGTGCAGCTGCTGTTCGCCGATTCCGCCACCGGCGCCCGCTCCTCGGGCATCGTCTCGCAGGGACGGATTGGCGCCATTGTCGGCGCTCGGCCGGTGGACCGTCGCGCCCTGCTTGAAGAGGCCGCCAATATCCGCGGCCTGCACGCCCGTCGGCATGAGGCCGAATTGCGGCTTCGCGGCGCTGAAACAAATCTGGAGCGGCTTGATGATGTCATTGCCGGGCTGGTCGAACAGCGTGACTCACTTCGCAAGCAAGCCCGCCAGGCGGCGCGCTACAGGTCTGTCGCCGACCGGATCCGCAAGGCCGATGCACGACTTCTCCTGGCCCGCTGGCATGCCGCCGAAACGGCACGCATTGATGCCAACACCGCGCTGACGGCAGCACAGGTCGCCGCCGCCGACCTGACGGCCGCCGCGGCTGCCTGCGCCACGGTCCGCACCGAGCGTGCTGCCGCCCTGCCATCATTGCGCGAGGCCGAAGTGAAGCGCGCGGCGGAATTTCAGCGCCTCGCCATCACGCGCGACGAACTTGACCGCGAGGAAGTCCGGGTTCGCGACGCCCTGGAGCGCGGCACCCACCAGCAGGACCAGATGCGCGACGACATCACCCGCGAGACCGGCCTTCGCAGCGATGCCGACGAAGCAATGGCACAGCTTTCCGCAGAGGCCGCAACCCTGCAAACGCAGATTGATGATGCCGCGCCGCAGCGTGACGCGGCCGCGCAGAAATTGGCCACCATCCGCGAGGAGACCGGCGAGGCCGAGGCACAGCTTGCCGATGCCGCCGCCCAGGTCCGCGCCGCCGCCGCCACCCGCAATGCACTTGCCACGAGGATTGCCGATCTGGAAGGCCGGCTTGCCGCCGTTGGCGAGGCACTTGCCGGCATCTCACTGAATTCGCTTGAGGAAGAGGCAGCGCAGACGCTGACCGACTTCACATCTGCCGGTGCGGCTGCCGAGGCCGCGCGCCAACAGATGAACGCCGCCGAAACGGCCTTTGCCAACGCGCAGGCGGCAGCCGAGACCGCGCTTGCCGCACGGCGTGACGCGGCCACTGTGACGGCGCGTCTGCAGGCGGAAATCGATGCGCTGAGCTATCTTTTGACCGGACCTGATGACAGTGCCGATACGCCGATCCTCGACAGCCTGACCGTCAGTGACGGCATGGAAAAGGCGTTGACTGCCTATCTTGCCGAGGAACTGGCAGCGCCGGCGGGAACCGGCGAGACGGCCTATTGGCGGGGCGGTGCCGATGCAAGATCACTGACACCACCTGATGGCACTTCGCCATTGGCGAATTTTGTCAGTGGCGCGCCGGAACTGGCAACGGCACTCGCCGGGGTCGGTGTTGTCGACAGCGCGTCTGAAGCTCAGGTCATGCAGCCCTCACTGATGCCAGGCCAGGCCCTGACAACCCGCGAAGGTGGCCTCTGGCGCTGGGATGGATTTGTGCGCCGCAGTGCCGCCCAGGACAGCAGCGCCGAGCGGATTCGCCAACGCCAGCGGCTGGAAACCCTGCAAGGAGAACTTGCAACCGCAACGACCATGGAATCCGCGCAGTCCGATGCCGCGACAGCGGCCGAAGAAGCGCTTCAGGTGGCGCGCCGGGCGCTGGCCGAGAAACGTGTCGCCACCGAAGGCGCCGACGCAGCCAGAGCCACTACACGCCAGAAAGAGGAGAGCGCCCGCCTGCGGCTGGACACGGCACGCCAGCGCGCGATCGAGCTTGACGAGGCCACCACCGGCATGCGTGCCGAACTGGCAACCGCGAATGATGATGCGGCAAAGCTTGGCGATGACGCGGCACTGGCAAAGACCGAAACCGAGGCCCGGCAGAAGGCCGAGACGGCACGGGACCTGCTGGCCGAGGCGATGCAGGCCGAATCCCGACTTGCCGAAACACTGCGCGCGGCGCGCGACCGGCTGACCAGCTGCCAACAGGAAACAACGCAATGGCAACAACGCCAGGCCGGCGCCGCATCACGTGTTGAACAGATGCAGGCACGCCTTGCCGAGGCCGAGGTCGAGCAGGCCCGACTCGCCGCCATGCCGGACGAGATCACCGCACGGCGTCATGAAATGGGCGACAGGCTGGACGCCGCCGAGGCCGAGCGTCAGGCCGCGGCCGACGCGCTGCATTTGGCGGAAACAGCGCTTGCCGAGGCCGAGACCGCGCAGCGTGACTCCGATGCCGCGCTGGCCGAAAGCCGTGAGCAACTGATCCGCGCCGAAGGCATGCGTGAGCGCGCCGATGAAAGCCGGCGCGTCATCCTCGAATTGATCAGCGAAAAGCTGAGCTGCACACCGGAAGGACTTCCCGAACTTGCCAAGGTCGAGGATGCCGGCGCGCTTCCCGAGCTTGGCGTCCTGGAGGAACAGGTGCAGCGGTTGATCCGCGAGCGCAACAATATCGGCCCGGTCAATCTTCGCGCCGAGACCGAAATGGCCGAGGTCGCGAGCCGAATTGAATCGATGGAGGCCGAGGCCGAAGATCTGGTCGCCGCCATCGAAAAGCTTCGTGCCGCCATCGCGAAACTCAACCGGCAGGGCCGCGAACAGCTTCTTGGCAGCTTTGCCGACGTCAATGCGCATTTCAAGGATCTGTTCAAGATCCTGTTTGGTGGCGGCACGGCGGAACTGCAACTGACCGATTCCGATGACCCGCTTGAAGCCGGCCTTGAAATTCTTGCCCAGCCACCCGGCAAACGACTGCAATCGCTGTCACTGCTGTCAGGCGGTGAGCAGGCGCTGACCGCGCTGGCGATCATCTTTGCTGTATTCCTGACAAATCCGGCGCCGATCTGTGTTCTCGACGAGGTCGATGCACCGCTTGACGACACGAATGTTGCCAGATTCTGTGATCTGCTGCGGGAAATCACCGGAAAGACAGGTACGCGGTTCCTTGTCATCACGCACCACCGGATGACAATGGCGAGGATGGACAGGCTGTTCGGCGTGACGATGGAACAGCGCGGCATTTCCAAGCTTGTCTCGGTGGATTTGCAGACCGCCGAGCGAATCCGTGACGCCGCGGTGGCCTGATCCGGCACAGCGCTGCATCGAGACCACTTTGGCACAGGCGCAAACCCAAGGATTTACTGGCAAAATCACCCCTGATTGAAAGCTTGACAAATGTCGAGCCGCACCCCTATTTTGGGCGCGATTTCGGGATCTGGATGCCACCGCCCTACGCGGTGACAAACCGGCCCTGTCAAATGGACTTCAACCGCACGGGATGATTAACGGCACACCGTCTTTTCTTTTGTCTTATGCCTCATGGGCATGACGCCGCCCTGCGGTGTTGGCTCCGGTCAAGACAGGCCTCTGTATCGACACTGACTGTATCGACACTGACATGAATGACAATGAACGGCACCGCGGCGATGAACGCCTTCAGGATCTGGACCGCCGCATTGACCGCATGCAGGAAGAGAGGGATGAGAAGACACGCGGACCAGATCGTCACGGATTGCCTGCTGGAGTGGGCGCCATTCTGGGGCGGGTTGCGACGGAACTTGTCGCCGGTGTAATCGTCGGATCCTTCATCGGCTGGGTGCTGGATCGCTGGTTTGGAACATCACCGCTGTTCCTGGTGTTGCTGTTCTTTCTTGGCGCCGCTGCCGGAATGCTGAATGTGTGGCGGATGGTGTCGGGACGCGACATGGCCGTCGGTTATTTTGACGAGCATCGGCGTAGCGCCGAGCAAAAGGACAAGCAGGACGGCGAATAGCCGTTGGTTAAGAGAGGACGATCGACCCATGGCTTCTGAGGGCATGCATTCCCCGGTTGAGCAGTTTGAGATCAGGCCGATTTTCGAAATGGCCGCCGGTGGCTACGACATCTCCTTTACGAATTCCAGCCTTTTCATGCTGTTGGCCATGGCTGTTGGTGGTGGTTTTCTGTTCAGTGCGATGCGCAACCGCGAACTGGTCCCCGGTCGGATGCAGGGCGCGGCGGAGATGATGTATGAATTCGTCGCCGATATGGTGCGCAGCAATGTCGGCAATGACGGTCGGGCCTATTTCCCGTTTGTCCTTACCCTGTTCGTGTTTCTGCTGTTCGGCAATATGCTTGGGCTGATCCCCTATTCTTACACCTTCACCTCTCAGATCATCGTGACCTTCGCGATGGCGGGCTTTGTGTTTGTCGGTGTGACACTGATCGCGCTGTTCAAGCATGGCCTCCACTTCTTCAGCTTCTTCGTGCCGCAAGGCGCACCCAAGGTGCTGATCCCGTTTCTCATCGTCATCGAGGTGATTTCCTATTTCGTGCGCCCGGTCAGTCTGTCCGTGCGGCTTTTCGCCAACATGCTGGCCGGACATACGATGCTGAAGGTGTTCGCTGGCCTTGCGGTGATGATTTCGGGCGCTGGCGGCATCGCCATGACCGGCTCGGTGCTGCCTTTTCTGGCGCTCGTCGGTCTGACCGGGCTGGAAGTGCTGGTAGCGGCGCTCCAAGCCTATGTTTTCACCATCCTGACATGCATGTATCTGAATGACGCGCTGC
>CAJWDO010000057.1 GCA_913031555.1 uncultured Alphaproteobacteria bacterium
TATTATTATCCGGCATATTACTGCCCGGCATATTATTTTCTGGCGAATGAGAAATGCGGATGACCATCACTCTCTACAATGTCGCTGTCAGCAGCTATGGCGCCAAGGTACGGATCATCCTGTGCCACAAGGGTTTGGAATGGACCGACATCCCGCCGCCCGACGGCTATGGCAGCAATGCCTACCGCCAAATTGTGCCGGCAGGCACCGTGCCGGCGATTATCCATGACGGGCTGACACTTGCCGATTCCGAGGCCATCGCCGAGTATCTTGATGAGGCTTTCCCCACCCCGCCAATGATGCCGAAGGATATCGCGGGCCGTGCGCGGGCGCGCGAGCTGTCGCGTTTTCACGACACCAGGCTGGAACCGATCCTGCGCGCCTATTTCGGACAGGTCGCACCAGGTGGACGCAATGCCGAATTCATTGCCGAGAATGCCCGGCTGCTGCAATCGCGGCTTGACCAGCTTGCCGTCATGGCGCGGCCGGCGCCGCTGCTGACCGGCCCAACGCTGGCCGTCGCAGATTGTGGTTTTGTCGCCAGCTTCGCCATTCTCGATCTGCTGATGGACTGCCTCGATCTGCCGGTGCAGATGCCGGACAGTCTGGCAGGTTACGCCGCCGCACTGGCGGCACACCCGTCGGTCGTAGATGAAGATGCCCGCTACCGCTCCACCCTCCACGATTGGGCTGCAACGAAGGGCGCTCTGTGATCTGCACCCAATTGGACAGTCGATTGGACAGTCGATTGGGTCAGCATTTGCCTTTTGCCAGGCGCTGTGCGCTAAACCGCCCATGACCCCACAGATACGAGCATCGATGTGATCGCCAGATTCACGTCGCTTTCCCCGGCGTTGCAGGCAGCGCTGATGATGTTGCTGGCGATGTTGATGTTTACGGTGATGGGAATCTGCATCCGGCTGTCATCTGCCTTCGTACCGGTGCTGGAGATTGTTTTCTTCCGTAATGCGCTGGCGCTGTTGATCCTCGCGCCATTATTGATCCGCAGCGGGGTGGCCAGCATCCGGATGAACAGGCCAAAATTGTTCTTCGGGCGCGCCGCGATCAATTTTATCGGCATGCTCAGCAGCTTTACTGCGGTGACGCTGATCCCACTTGCCGACATGACGGCACTTACCTTTATCAGCCCGATCTTCGTGACCATCGGCGCGGCGCTGTTTCTCGGCGAGGTGATCCGGATCCGACGAATGGCAGCGATCGCGGTCGGGTTCATCGGTGCGCTGATCATCCTTCGCCCCGGCCTTGTCGATGTGTCGACAGGCGCCATGCTGGCACTTGTCAGCGCGCTGACAATCGCCATCGCCAGTCTGATCGTGAAGAAAATGACCGAGACCGAAAGCGCCTCCGCCATCGTGTTCTGGATGGTGATGATGCAGGCACCGATCGCGCTGGTGCCAGCGCTGTTTATCTGGCAGTGGCCGACAGCCGAAGCCTGGATCTATCTATGGGGAATGGCGCTGTCCGGAACGGCGGCACATGTGCTTCTCACCCGTGCCATCGGCATGGTCGAGATCACCAGCCTGCAGCCGCTGGAATTCGCCAAACTGCCCTTTGCCGTGGTGCTGGCATGGATGGTGTTCGGTGAATGGCCGGATATATGGATATGGCTTGGCGGAGCCATCATCTTTGCCTCGACTGCCTATATCACGCGACGCGAGGCACTGGCGAAACGTGGATCACCACCGCAGGATGTCGAAATCCGGGCACCTTTGTGAGGCGTCAGACCACCCGCCAGTAAATCGGCACCAGCGGATCAAAGACCGTCAACTCGCCCTCTGCCGTGGCCCGGTTTCGCGGCACAGGCTGTGGGGCGGTCTCGCGGACCAGCGTGACTGTCCCGGCATTTGGCACCACCCCGTAGAAGGCCGCACCATGCCGCGCCACAAAACCGTCAAGCTGGTCGAGCGCGTCCGCCTCCTCGAATATCTGCGCCAGACAGGCCAATGTGTTCGGCGCGGTATAAATGCCGGCACAGCCACATTCCGACAGCTTGGCGGCGTCCAGATGCGGCGCGCTGTCGGTGCCAAGGAAGAAGGAGGCATCACCCGATGTGGCGGCGGCGACAAGGGCGCGCCGGTGAGTCTCGCGCTTGGCGACGGGAAGGCAGTAGTAGTGCGGCCTGATTCCACCGGCAAGAATGTGGTTCCGGTTGATGAACAGATGATGCGTTGTCAGGGTGGCGGCGATATTCGCCCCACCGCCGCGAACATAATCCACCCCGTCGGAGGTGGTTACATGTTCCATCACCACCCGCAATTCCGGCAGCTTTGCACGAAGCGGGTCAAGAACCCGTTCGATGAAAACCGCCTCACGGTCGAAGATATCGATCTCAGGATCGGTTACCTCGCCGTGAACACATAATGGGATGCCGGCCTCTGTCATCGCTTCCAGCACCGGCATCACGGCATTGATATCGCGAACGCCGGAGGCCGAGTTGGTCGTCGCACCCGCCGGGTAAAGCTTGACCGCCATAATGATGCCGGCCCGCGCCGCCGCCACCAGATTCGCGGCATCGGTGGTTTCGGTCAGATACAACGTCATCAACGGCGTGAAATCAGCACCTTTGGGAATCGCCGCCATGATACGATCGCGATAGGCCACCGCATCATCGCCGGTAACGACAGGGGGAACCAGGTTCGGCATGATCAGCGCACGCCCGAAATCGGCGGCGCTGTCAGGCGTCACCGCATCCAGCATCGCGCCGTCACGAAGATGAAGATGCCAGTCATCCGGACGGGTCAGCGTCAGGCTGCGTGTCATGTCCTGTATTCCCTTTGGCATCCCTGTTGTCATCCCCGTCAGTGTGCCTGTTGGCGCATTTGAGATAGTCGCATTAAGGGTCTGGCTAGCATCCCGGCAGAATGCAGGCAAGGACACAGAAAACCCGGTACAGGTTTGACAAGTCGCCCTTGCGCCCGGCATCATGCGGATTGCACCCGAATCTGCCTGCGAGGCCCCGCCTGTGGACCGATCCCGCAACGAATCGCTTGTCTATGACTTTCTCGAGGACGCCGGCAAGCCTGCCAGCGCCTATGAGATTCTTGATGCGCTGCGCGATGAGGGATTGCGCGCACCGTTACAGGTGTATCGCGCGTTGTCGAAACTGATTGATTCGGGGTCGGTGCATCGGATCGAAAGCCTGAACGCCTTTGTTGCCTGCAGGCATCATGGGTGCGGCGGCGATGAAGTCAGCATCTTCATGCTGTGCGAACGCTGTGACAACGTCACCGAGGCTGTCGATACGGCCACCGCCGCCGCGCTGGTCTCACTCTGTGCCGCGCGAAGCTTCAGCGCCACCCGTCAGATGATCGAGATCACCGGCATCTGCGAGGCCTGCCAGACCGCCCAGCATTGAGCATGACCACCGCCAAAGCACCTAGACGTTCAAAAGAAGATATTCGCGTTCCCACGGGCTGATCACCTCGAGAAAGGCGTCTGCCTCGCCGCGCTTGACCTCAATGAACAGCTTCACGAACTGCTCGCCAAGGATTTCCTGAAGCGGGCCGGCCTTCTCCAGCGAATCAAGCGCGATATCGAGATTGCGCGGCAGTGTCGTCAGATCCTCGCCGCTGACGGTGCGCGGCCGCGTGGGACGCCGCTGTTCCTTCAGGCCAAGCCAGATCGCGGCAAGGCTGGCGGCAATCGCAAGATAGGGATTGGCATCCGCGCCGGGAACGCGGTTCTCGATCCGGCGGTTCACCGGGTCGCCGGTCGGCACCCGCAGGCCGACAGTCCGGTTGTCCATGCCCCAGGCAAGGTTGGTTGGCGAATCCTCGGTCAGCGAATGTCGCCGGTAGGAATTCACGTACGGCGCCATCAACGCCATCGCCCCCGACAGGTAGCGCTGCATGCCGGCAAGCGCATGGTAAAAGGCCTCACTGTCCTCGCCATCCTCGGTAACGAACAAATTGCGCCCGGTGTCCCGATCGCGCATCGACAGATGAACATGCATCGCGCTGCCGGGCTGGTCTTGCATCGGCTTTGCCATGAAGGTGGCGTGAAGATTGTGGTTCAGTGCCGTCTGGCGCACCGTCCGCTTGAACAGGAAAGCCTGATCGGCAAGTTCCAGCGCGTCACCATGGTTGAAATTGATCTCCATCTGCGCCGCGCCGGCCTCGTGGCTCAGCGTGTCGATGTCGATCTTCTGGACCTCGCAATGATCGTAGATATCCTCGAACAGCGGATCGAACTCGTTCACAGCGTCAATGCCATAGGCCTGGCGCGCCTTCTCGGCGCGTCCCGATTTGCCTTTCGGGCTGACAAGCGGGTTGTTGGCATCGGCGCTCTGCTCGACAAGAAAGAATTCGAGTTCGGGCGCGACAACCGGCACTATGCTGGCATTCTCGTACAGCGCCAGCACCCGCTTCAGCACTGCGCGCGGCGAGAACGGAACCATCCGCCCCTCATGGTCATAGGCATCATGGATGATCTGGGCCGTCGGCTCGTCATACCATGGCACCAACCGGCAGGCATTGGGATCGGGACGCAGAATCACATCAGCGCCGATTTCGTTCAGCACCTCGCTGTCAAGATAGGCACCGGTGACCGACTGCCCGAAAACATATTCGGGAAGGCGCAGCCCGCCGGATTCGGCGGCTGGGCCGAATTTATGGACCGGCAGGATCTTGCCACGCGGAATCCCCGCGATATCGCTGACAAGACATTCAACCTCGGTAATCGACTGTTCAGTCAGCCATCTGTGCATGTCAAACGTCATGCAATATCTCCTGTGAATGGCATGACGGCGTCATAGCCCCAACTGGTCCGCCGTCGCGTCGAGCGCGGCGGTCGCCATGCGGACAGTGACGTCGATATCCTCTCGCCCGAAGGTCAGCGCCGGTGACAGGATCATCGCGTCGCGCACAGCCCGCATCATCAGGCCATTGGCGATGGCATGGTCGCGGCAGATGACGCCGGCGGTACCGCTATCCTCGAACATTTCCGGTCCATCCTTTGATTTCACCAGCTCGATGGCCGCCAGCATTCCGAAGGTCCGCACCTCGCCGACAAGGCGGTGGCTGGCAAGCGGCGCCAGTGCCTGGGCAAGATAGGGACCGGTGTCGGTGCGCACACGCCCGATCAACCCCTCGCGTTCAATCAGATCAAGATTGGCAAGCGCCACCGCAGCGGCGACAGGATGCCCGGAATAGGTGAAGCCGTGATAGAACTCGCCGCCATCGGCGATCAGCCGGCCCGCCACCCTGTCACCAATCATCACCGCCGACATCGGCACATAGCCTGATGTCAGCCCCTTGGCCAGCGTCATCATGTCAGGCTGCAACCCCATTGTCTGGCTGGCAAACCATTCCCCGGTGCGGCCAAAGCCGGTGATGACCTCGTCGGCGATGAACAGAATGTCATGCTGGCGACAGATCTTCTGGATATGATCGAAATAGCCCGCCGGCGGAATGATCACCCCACCCGCGCCCTGCACCGGTTCGGCGATAAAGGCGGCGATGCGGTCGGCGCCCACCTCTTCGATTCGTTCGGCAAGCCAGGAGGCGGCGTTGGCAGCAAACTCGGCCTCATCCTGATTACCCTGATAGAGAAAGCCGTAAGGTGGGCGGATATGTTCGAAATCCGGCTCGTGCGCCGCCTGTTCATGCATGCCCGACATGCCGCCCATGCTGGCCGCCATCACGGTGCTGCCGTGATAGCCATAGTCACGGCCAATGATGACGCGCTTTTCAGGCTTGCCCTCAAGCGCCCAGAAATGCCGCACCATGCGGATGATGGTGTCGTTCGCCTCCGACCCGGAATTGGCATAGAAAACGTTGTTGAGACCCTCAGGTGTAATGGCGGCAAGCCGCGCCGACAGCTCGGCAACGGGCCTGTTGCTGGTCTTGAAGAAGTTGTTGTAATAGGGCAACTCGGTCATCTGGCGGGTGGCCGCCTCGACAAGTTCCTGCCGGCCATAGCCAACATTCACGCACCACAGACCGGCCATCCCGTCGAGGATTCTGTTACCCTCGCTGTCATGGATGTAATGCCCGTCGGCATGGGTGATGATTCTGGCGCCATGCTGGCGAAGCTCGGCATAATCGGTGAACGGCGCCATATGGTGCGCCGAATCCAGCGCCTGCCATTCGCCGGTCGAAAGGTCTTCAAATATCATGTCAGCACCATTCACGGCGTTATCGGTATCAAATCATGCCCTTCGGCTTGATCAAGTGTGCGGCGTCAGCCTACCTTGAGGCAACCGGTTTCGCAAACCACCGGAATCCACATTCACCCGGATCAGCGGAAAGTGCCGATTGATGACAAGTGGCAGCATCTATGAAAGTGAATATGGCGACCGCCCGACCTACCCGCATCCCGTCGGCCAGATCGACGCTGATGTGGCGATCATAGGTGGCGGCCTGACCGGCATTTCGGCAGCACTGACGCTTGCCGAGGCCGGCATCAAAGCTGTGGTTCTGGAGGCCGGCGCGATCGGTGCCGGCGGGTCGGGGCGCAATGGCGGGCATCTGTGCCAGGGCTGGCCGAATGATTTCGACAAGGTCAGCCGCCAGCTTGGCGAGGCCGAGGCGGATATCGCCTGGCAGGCCGGTATCGAGGCGGTGGATCTGGTGAAACAGCGGATCGCACAATATTCCATCAAGTGCGATCTGACATTCGGATATCTTCATGCGGCGCTTCACAAGCGGCAGATGCGGGGTCTTGATGCCATGCAGGCCGAATGGGAGGCGCGCGGCTATGACCATTTCACGCGCCTTGGCGACAGCAGCGCCCTGTCAGAACATATCGGAAGCGATGCCTATGTCGGGGCACTTCACGACACCGGATGCGGGCATATACAACCGTTGAAATATCTTCATGGCCTCGCCCGCGCCGCAACGCTTCTCGGCGCCCGCATCTTCGAGGCCGCGCCCGTGAAGAAGATCCTTCGTGGCCCACGCAAGACATTGCTGATCGAGGGCGGCGCATCGGTAAACGCGCCGATCGTCATGCTCTGCGGCAACGCCTATCTGGCCGATGTCGGACTGCCTGAAATGCGGCGGCGGCTCGCCCCCGTCACATCATCCATTCTGGCGACCAGGCCGCTGTCCGACAATATGGTCAAGCAGATCCTGCCGACCGGTGCCGCCGTGGCGGATGAAAACGCGGCGCTGAATTATTACCGGATCGATGGCCGCAACAGGATGATCTTCGGTGGGCGGGCAAGCTATACCAATGTCGATTTCGGCGATGTCGAGCCTGATTTGCGGCGGCGCATGACTGACGTCTTTCCGCTGCTGGAGAATGCCGAGACCGAGCAGGTCTGGTCAGGGAAGATCGGCATCACCGTCAACCGCATCCCGCATTTCGGCAGGACCGATGATGATGTCTATTTCGTGCAGGGATTCTCCGGCCATGGCGTGGCACTGTCCGGGCAGTCGGGCACCATGATGGCGAAAGCCGTCATCGGCGATGCCAGCCAGTTCGACGTGATGAGCAAGCTGACGCATATGCCGTTCCCGGGTGGCCCGCTGCGCACGCCGGCACTGGCGCTTGGCATGGCGTGGTTCAAGCTCCGCGACAGGCTGAAACTCTAGACCCGTCCGACAGGCCGTGCCTCGGCACCACGTTTTTTCGCAATCACCGCGCACCAGTCAAAGGCCATGCTGGCGGCGGCTATTGCCGTGATTTCGGCATGATCATAGGCCGGTGCGACCTCGACAAGGTCCATCCCGATGAGGTTCAGCGGCTCCAGCCCACGGATGAATTCCAGCCCCTGCCAACTCGCCAGTCCGCCACTGACAGGTGTGCCCGTCCCCGGCGCGAAGGCCGGATCCAGACCGTCAATATCGAATGACAGATAGACCGGCGCATCACCGGCCCGGTCCCGGACGATATCCATGGCCGCGTCGATGCCGTTGCGATGAACCCAGGGGCTGGTGAGGATTTCAAAGCCGTGATCGCTGTCATTATAGGTACGAAGCCCAACCTGCGTTGATTTGCCAACATTGATCAGCCCCTCTGCCGCCGCGCGCGCGAACATCGTGCCGTGGTCAAACCGTGTGCCGTCATCCGGCCAGGTGTCGCAATGCGCGTCGAACTGGACCAGCGCCAGCGGGCCGTATTTCGCCGCATGTGCCTTCAGCAGCGGATAGGCAACCGAATGGTCGCCACCAAGGCTGAGCATCAGCGCGCCGGACGCAAGAATGCCGGCAGCATGCGCCTCAATCGTATCGAACACCCCTGTCGGATGATGCGGGTCGATGAAACAGTCACCATAATCGACGGCCGACAGCGTCGCGAACGGGTCAAAGCCAAACGGAAAATGCTTCAGCTCGGAAAGCTGCGCCGATCCGGCCCTGATGGCGCGAGGCCCGAGCCGGCATCCCGAGCGGTAGGTCACCGCATTGTCATAGGGAATGCCGCTGATTACGACATCAACATCCGCAAGATCACGGGTATAGCGGCGGCGGCCAAAACTTAGCGCACCGCCATAGGTCATTTCGGGCCACCACTCGTTGTTGTCACTGGCCCGAAACGTCTGATCAC
>CAJWDO010000058.1 GCA_913031555.1 uncultured Alphaproteobacteria bacterium
TATGAAGGGGTCTGCCGGGTCCAGCGGGTGCGTGGCATGAAGCTTCGAGAGGACATCATTATGCCCGTCAAAGATCGGCATGGGGGAGTCAGCCTTCGTCATCCATATCTCCTTCAGGATCAGCGCGCGTGCCGATCAAATGCCGGTGCAGAGGGTCCGTCTGCGTCTTGGCAACCCGCAAATCGGGAAGCTCACCGGCCGCGATCAACAGATCATGTTTCAGCCCGAACAGAAACGGATACCATTCCCTGGCCAACGGCGTCTTCCAGCGCCACAATAGCGTTTCAACAGCCTCAAACACATCATGATTGGGTGGAGGTGGCGGGTTTGGCACCTGATCGGCTGTCACCGGTGCGTTGAACCAGGGCGCGAGATGGTGAAATGCCTCCGGCACGCCGGCCGCGGCAAGGGCGGCGCGCCATCCCCGCGCATTATCGCCCGCCGCCATCAGGCCAAGCAGCAGCATGTCCGTCTCGACCATGCCGGTGCCGTTCAGCATCAGATCACGCACCGCGCTGCGGCCAACATGTGGCCCGGCAAACAACCGGCGCGGGCAATAATCATTGCAGTAGTGATTGTCCCACAGGATCAATCGCTGGCCGAACGCCGTGCCGGCCGGGCTCGCATGCCGGGCCAGCGGGTCGGCGCCGGCGATAATATGCGATCCACAATGAAAGACCGGCATTTCCGGTGGCAGCGCGGTGGCAAGCTGGTGGTAGCTGTCCGCTGCGGCGTCGCTGATTTCATCGGCGTAGATTCGAGGTACGATAAGGGTCGGCACGTCAAGACATGCCGCAAGGCGCGTCGCGATTCCGGCATGGAGCGCAATTTCGTCCAACAGCACTGGGTCAAGAGTCGCCGAAGGTGGCTCGATATCGTCGAACATCAAGACAATGGCGTCCGCGCCCGCGGTCTGCAGCGACATCGCCTTTGCCAGCAGAGTGTCGAATTCGGCGCCATCATTGGCCGAATCGTAATCCAATCCAGGCGCGATGCCGGCGAATATCATGACGCCGTGCGCGGCGGCTGCGGCACACATGGCGGAGAATTCAGCAATCCAGACCGCTGGCCACGGTTCACGCCAGTTCACTCTGTGGCAGGGATCTTCCTTCGGTGCGTAGAGATAGGCATTCATGCCAAGCGCGGCAAGCCTGGCGATGATCCTGCGGCGATCCTGCCAGCCCAGCAGACGGCCGTAATACCCTTCGATATAGCCGCGTAGTGGCGCTTCTGGCAGATATGTCGCGCTGGAATCGCTCATCTCGAACCTTCCGCCTGGTTTTTATCGATAATCCGCAGAACCGTGCCGGTGTCTGCCGGGCCGAGAAGTGCCAGCATGTCTTGCCGCCTTACAGCCACACAGCCGGCGGTGTGTGTTGTGTCATCATCGCGAAGATGCAGAAAGACGGCACTGCCACACCAGGGGATCGGCGGTGAATCATTATGTCCAAGAACGACAATCAGGTCATACAACGCATCATCGCGCCACAGATTTTCATGCCGGGCGGGATAGGGAATTTCGACCAGCCGGTTATAGGCCGGATCTTCGGGATCATCGCACCAGCCCATTTCCGGGGTAAGGGGAATGACCGGCAGGCCGGTCTCAGGCGGCGGCATCCGGTCAGGCCGGTAATAGACATGGCGCAATGGCCAGGCGCCGACAGGCGTTGCCATATCGCCTTCTCGCTTGGCATCACCGGCGATGAAACCGGCCTTGCCTGCCAGGCAGTCACAGGCATGATGCGGCGCCGTCAGCCGATATCCGTCACCTGAAATGGTCACATTCCAGTCTGTCATATGTCCATCACTCCTGACATCAGGGTCAAACCGGCAAATACGCCGATGCCGATATAATTTGCCTTTATTGGACAACACGGCATAGCCTGATCTCAACCATAAAGACATTTAGGTGCTGGGAGGTGTAAGTGGTTCACCAGGATACGGCCCGTTCCTCGGGTTTCTTTTCGGATTTTGTCACATCCTATTTTGAACGCAGAATGGCGCGGATTCTTCTCCTTGGGATGATCAGCGGCTTTCCATGGGTGCTGATCGGAAGTTCATTATCACTCTGGCTCAAGGAGGATGGTCTCTCGCGAAGCGCCATCGGATGGGCTGGTCTTATTTTCGGGGTCTATGCCTTGAACTTCCTGTGGGCGCCGCTTATCGACAGGCTGCGCGTGCCGGTGCTGACCGACAGGCTTGGCCACCGCAAGGCCTGGATCATCACATTGCAGGCGGTGATTCTTGCCTGTCTGCTGTTCTGGAGCACGGTCGCCCCGTCAACCTCGCTGGCGCTGGTGATTGGTGCCGGCCTGATTATCGCCATTTGTTCGGCGACGCAGGACATTACCATCGACGCGCTGCGGATCGAACAGATCGACAGGAATGATGCCAGGGGCATGGCCGCCGCCGCCGCCGTCGCGGTGGTTGGCTGGTGGTCCGGCTATAAGATCGGCGGCATGATCGCGCTGTTCCTTGCCGATCATCTCGAGACAATCGGGGTCGAGAATTACTGGCAGATGACTTTTGTTGCGCTGGGTGTTCTGGTCGTTCTGTGCAATGTCGGCCTGTTGTTCATCCCGGAAACCGGCACAAAGGAACGTGCTGCAGGCCAGCGTGACGCCCAACAGGCCATGGCGGCGCGGATGGGTGGCAAGGGGGCGGTAGTCCAGCTTGTCAGCTTTATCACCACAACGGTGATAGAGCCTCTCTGGTCATTTTTCCGCAAGAATGGCGTCCGGATCGGGGTGATGATCCTGGCCTTCATCTTCCTGTTCAAGATTGGCGAGGCCTTCATGGGCAAGATGTCGATCATCTTTTACAAGGAAGTCGGCTTCTCGAAATCGGATATCGCGATCTATTCCAAGGGGCTTGGCTGGATCACCACCGTGGTCTTCACGCTGATTGGCGGATTGTTCGCGCTGCGAACCGGCGTGGTAAAGGCACTGCTGATTTCGGGTATCGCCATGGCGGCGACGAACATCCTGTTCAGCGTCCTGCACTGGGTCGGACAGAATGAACTGATGTTCGCCATTGCGGTGATCGCGGATGATCTTGCCGCGGCCTTTGCGACGGTGGCCTTCGTCACCTTCATCTCGCTTCTTGTCGATCGCAACTACACGGCAACGCAATATGCGCTGCTTGCCTCGATCGGAACGCTTGGGCGAACATTGATGGCTTCGTCATCGGGGGCGCTTGTCGACTGGCTGAATGGTGACTGGGGTATATTCTTCATCATCACGGCGGTGATGGTGATCCCGGCGCTGGTTGTCCTGTGGACATTGCGTCACAAGCTGTTTTCTCAGTCCGGCTGATCGTCAAGCCGCAGGATAATGGCAGGCGCGGGTGAGGCGGCATCGGTACGCGAAAGAGCGTGCGATGCGGCCTCGCTTGTCACGGCATGATGATGCGCGTTGGCGTGAAGGAATCTATCCGGCGACTGGAACATCCCGACATGACCCGGCCAGAATGCAAGATCGCCGCGCCTTGCCTCGTCCACGCCGACTGTGACGGTGCCATGGCGTGCCAGCGCCCATTCCAGTTGCGGGCCGCTGTCGCGGGGGCCCTCAATCCCGGCCGCCTGCAGGGCCAGTTGGACCAGGGCCGAACAATCGAGCCCGGCGGCGCTTCGCCCACCCCAGAGATAGGGTGTGCCGATCAGGCGTTCAGCAACGCTGACGAAATCCGGCTCCATCGACTCAAGCGGCAACACAACCCGCGCCGGAACATATCCCGTGCGGCCATCAGGCAGGGTGATGATGTGCCAGTTACCGCCAGCCTCACACATCGACACCAGCGACCCCATCGACAGGCGTATCTGCGCCGGTGATTTGACATCAGGCGCTGACAGGACGTGGATGGACGCGGCGACGATTCGGTGCGTTGGCGACGTGAGGGGACCCAATGTATCACCCGGAGAGCCGCCAATGGTGATCCAGCCTTCATAACCATCGGTCATCAGCCGGACCCGGGCATTGCTGGCAGTGCGCTCGAGGATTTCGGTGGTTTCCCCGAATAGGGCCTCGGTATCAAGCGGCGCGTTGTCGGACGCGGCCCGGCGGATTGGCAGTGATGGCGCACAAACCATCATCCTCGCGCTAATATTCTGCGTCTGACGGTCCTGCCACCAGGCCGCGGCATCGAAATTCGGGCAGGTCTTGTGCGTCTCGACAGCGTCACGATGCCCGACAATGCGGGCCTTCGGGTAGCGGTGCTGCCAGTCCGCGAGAAGTGTTGCCAGACTGTCCATCTGCGCGGCAGTGAAAACGTGCCGGCCAATCAGACAGACGCCGAGGCTCCGGTCATTGGCGCCTTTGACATGCGCCCCGCGCCAATATTCGGGACGCCCTGCCTCACAATGACCGTCGCGCCCGATCACGTAATGATAGCCGATACCGTCCCATCCAAAGCCCAGATGCATGGCCTGAATATCGCGCGCGCGCAGCAATTCATCATCCGGCGTATCCGAGCAATGTACGACAAGAAGCGCGATGGCGTCACTCTCAAGCAGGCCGTCGATGGGCTTTTGTTGGGGACGGAAATCAGCTGTCATAAAGTATCTCCTGATCCGGCCAGCGTAGCAGACGCGCCTGGCGCGACAAGCCTTCCTGCCGACATGGGCAAGGTGACGCCGGTCGTTTCCGGGTAGCTTACCGGCAGTCCGGCGATATGACGTGCCGCCAGATAGGCAAAGCATTCAGCTTCGATGGCGTCGCTGCGCCAGCCGAGATTGTCCGCCGGTTCGGCGATCACCCCGGTTGCTTCGGCGATGGCTTTCATCAGTGTCGGGTTGTGGCGTCCGCCGCCACAGACAATCAAACGCTCAATCCGTATCGGCAGCATTTCCACCGCCCGCGCCACACCGGCGGCAGCAAGGGCAGTCAGCAATGCCGCCCCGTCCTCAAGCGAAAGACCGTTGGCTATTGATGCCATAAAATCGTTTCTATCCAGTGATTTTGGCGGCGAAGATGAGAAATAGGATTTGCTCACCAATATGGTGAGGCGGTCCTTGTCAACATTGCCGCTGGCAGCGATATGCCCGCCGTCATCCATGCTGCCGGCATTATGCATCCGCACCCAATCATCAATCGGGGCATTCGCCGGGCCGGTATCGAAACCGATCAGTCTGCCATCCTTTCCCTGCCAGGTGATGTTGGCAACCCCGCCAAGATTAAGCACGGCGACCGTTTCATCAGCGCCGGCGCGTTTCAGCAGTGCCGCGTGATAGCAGGGGCAGAGCGGTGCGCCATGCCCGCCTGCCGCGACATCATCGGACCGAAAGTCAAACACCACGGGCCGCCCGATCATTTCTGCCATCAACGCGCCATCGCCGAGCTGGCGTGTCTCGCCTCTTCGAGCTTTGTATGGAGGCCGATGAAGCACTGTCTGGCCATGGAATCCAATGGCGGCAATCTCCTGAAGCGGAAAATCATGCGCCAGCGCGGTGTCTATAACCGCCCGGGCCTGGGCGCGGGTCAGGGCATGCTCAGCCTCGGCAAAAATCGGCGGTTCATCACCGTTGAAATTCCAATCCTGTGCGTGTTTAACGGCCTCGGTGATCACAGACCTCACATCATCGGGGTAGGAAACCATGGTCGCCGGGCCGAATTCCGCGATGCTGTCGCCGTCGGTGCGGATAAAGGCGATGTCGATCTGGCCATCGAGAACCGTTCCGGTCATCAGGCCCGCAAACCATCCCGGCGCTTTCATGGCTTGAAACTGGCCTTGATTTGTCACGACTGTCACGTTCTGTTCACATTGAAGTTTCGCTGGCGGGCGGCTGTCATTCGGGCAGAATATAACAGGAACCACGCCCGCACTATCGCGTTATGTGGCATTGTGGCTTTCTGTCGGTTGCCAGGACCGGGGTGGTAAGACGTGACAAGGGCAGAATGAAGGGATACGGCACATGACGACAAAGGATACCGAGTCGCGTCTCGACAACGCCCGCTGGCTCGACAGGCTGGATGATGTGGCGGCGTTGCGTGTCATGCTGGAAAGCCAGGCCGGGGCGATCACGGCGATTGAACCGGCATTGACCCATATCCAGACAGCGGTTACGGCGATGGTGTCCAGGCTTGCCGATTCGGAAGGTCGGATCATCTATGCCGGTGCCGGTTCGGCCATCCGCATCGGTGTGCAGGACGGGGTTGAATTGCGGCCAACCTTCAACTGGCCTCGGGCGCGTGTCGATTATCTGGTGGCTGGTGGCCCCGGCGCGTTGATGGATGCTGTTGAAAACGCCGAGGATGATTCGGCAGCAGCCGCCGCCGCCGTCAGCGAGATGGAAATCGGGCCAGCTGATACGGTGCTGGCCATATCCGCCAGTGGCAAGACCGCTTTCACCTGTACCGCCGCCGCCAGCGCCGGCATCGCAGGGGCGTTGACCATCGGCATTTTCAACAATGTAAATGCCCCGCTGGCAAATGATGTCGAGATCGGCATTCCGTTGATTACCGGCGCCGAGGCCGTGGCCGGATCAACCCGGTTGAAGGCGGGAACGGCCCAGAAAGCCTGTCTTAACATGATCTCAACGCTGGTGATGACGCGATTGGGGTACGTTCGGGACGGCCAGATGATCGCCATGCAGCCAAGCAACGCCAAGCTTCGGGCCCGTTTCGAGTCGATCCACGCCCTGGAGAATGACGCGGGAGCGTAACGCTCATCCGCCTTACAGCTGTGCCTGTGCGATCCTGAGTGCGCCTGAAAGCCCGTCACCCTGCGCCTCGGCAAGCCGCGCCCGCCACGCGGGAGCCAGCATTTGGGCGTAATGCACGCCGACACCACCGCACAGATAGAGCGGCTGGTTTGGCCCGCCGGATACCGCCTGCAGAATGTGCTCAAGGTCGGAAACTGCCCGTGTGATGATGGCGCCGGCGATGCTGTCACCCGCCACTGCCGCGGCAAGGATATCCGGCACCATGTTTGCGAAATTCTGTGGCGTGGCGCAGTTGGCATAGAGCACCAGCGCCTGTGGATCATGGTCATGGGAGGCAAGAATTTGGCTGGTCAGATGGCTGCCGGGATCGACGCCGTCATGCGCCCGTAATGATGCCCTGAGTACTTCACGGCCAAGCCAGGCGCCGCTGCATTCGTCGCCAAGTGTAAGGCCCCAGCCGCCGGCCTCGACAAGCCTGCCGCCGGTACGGGAAACAAAGAACGAGCCTGTGCCAATCTGCGCCAATATTCCGTCAGCATCACCAAGAACGCCGGCAATGCTGATCTGGCGGTCCGACATCACCGTGGCATTGGCGAATGGCAGGAAAGGTTCCATCCGACGTGCCGTATCGCCGAATTCCGCGCCGGCGATGCCAAGAACCGCTTTGTCGCGCGACGATGTTTCAGGCGGCAGGCCGGCGGCGTTATAGGTGGCAACGATGATTTCCAAAACATGGTGACAGCTTGCCTCAAAATCGCTTGTCAGATTCGCAAAATCGCCTGTGGCACGGCCAATCTCCCGTCCATCCATGCCGTATAGCGCGGCGCGGCAGGAACTGCCGCCACCATCAAGGACAAAAATCTGGGAATCACTCATTGGGGCCGCGCGAAATCTGTGACTGGCATTATCGCCAAGGGTAGATCAACCCGGCCATCTTGGCCATAGACCCCGGTCAATGGTGTGATGCCATGAAAGCCATACCGCGCGACGGGGCGCGGGGGAATTGACCGGTGCAAGGCTGTGCGTCATACCAGAACCGCAAGACATCAGATAAACCGGCAGACAACGGGCGCGCCAATGACTTCGCATATCAACGACACCGCTGGCAGTTGCCGGATACAGGCTGACAGGCTGTTCCCGGGCGGGGGCGGTGCGCCGCTGCATGACCAGATCATCGAGATTACCGCAGGCGTGATCGGCGATATTCGCCCGTCTGCCGGGTATGGCAAGGATGGCACATCCGAACCGATCGCGCGTTTCGATATCGTCGCCCCGGGATTTATTGATTTGCAGATCAATGGTGCTGGCGGGGTGATGTTCAACGACACTCCGGATGCGGTGACGCTGGCGCAGATGGTGGCGGCCGCGCGCACCGGTGGAACCTGTCATATGCTGCCGACATTCATTACCGCGCCGGGGACGGCTTACAGCGCTGCCCTTGACGCTGTCGCGGCGTGGGACGGACCGGAAATTCTGGGCATTCATCTCGAGGGGCCGTTTCTGTCACGGGCCAAGCCGGGTATCCATCCTCCTGGCGCGATCCGGCATATGACCGAACATGATGTGCTGCTGCTGGAAGCCTTTGCAGAAGCGGGTTCAGGGCGTCTGCTGCTGACATTGGCGCCGGAAGAGATGGACCCGGCACGTATGCAGCGCCTGCACGCTACTGGCATCATTCTTTTTGCCGGACATTCGCAGGCAACGGGCGCCGAACTCACCCGCGCCATTGATCTTGGCCTTGCCGGTGTGACGCATCTTTTCAACGCTTGTTCGCAGATAATCTCGACGGCTTTATCTATC
>CAJWDO010000059.1 GCA_913031555.1 uncultured Alphaproteobacteria bacterium
GCATATGCTTTTATCTAATAAGGCGCTGAATTGACGTTCAGGCCCATGTTCGGGGGAACAGCCATGACCAAAGCAGATGACCTTCGTGGTGCGTACAACCATGTGACAGATCCTGACGCCGCCGCGATTATCGCGGCCGCCCTTGTTCATGTTCCATTCGACGGATGGAGTAACGAGTCGCTTGCCGCGGGTGCCGCCGATGCCGGATTTTCCGGCGATGACGTTACGCGCCTGTTTCCGGGCGGCGCTGTCGATGCGGTAGTGATGCATTCGGCGCTTGCCGATGAAGCTATGGTGACGGCCTTCGAAACGATGGCTGAACCACCGGACCGGGTGCATCTGATGATCCGCGAGTTGATCCTGATACGGCTTGATCAGGCGTCGGCGCACAAGGAGGCCGTGCGCCGCGGGTTGACGCTTCTTGCCGTGCCGGCGAATGCGCTTTCATCGGCACGCGCACTTTATGCGACGGTCGATGCGATGTGGCGTGCCGCAGGACAGCGCGATACCGATATTTCCTTTTATACAAAGCGGGCCACGCTCGCCGCCGTGTACAGCGCGACCCTGCTTGCCTGGATTGCCGACACCAGTGGTGACCGGACGGTTATCGAGGGCTTTCTTGACCGCCGGTTGCAGGATGTGGCGCGCCTTCCCAAGGCCAGCGCGCCGCTCCGCAGCGCTCTCAATACCGGCCAGCGTCTTGCCGAAGGCATGTTCCAGATTGTTGGGCGTGCCCGCCGCTGATTGCCTGGCCATCGCTGTATGAGCCCATGCATGGTCGGGGCCCCTGGTTCGGGGCTGGCAGTTCGGGGCTGGTCATTTGATCTGCTGCTGAGCTATAAACGCGTCCCTGACAACTGGATTCGCACGAGTAAATCCAAAAGGAACGGGATTCCCCATGCCGATCAAGGTACCTGACAATCTGCCGGCACTCGACGATTTGCTTGCCGAGCAGGTCGATGTGATGGCGCAGAAACAGGCGCAGCAGCAGGATATACGGCCGCTGAGGCTGTTGCTGCTGAACCTGATGCCGAAAAAGCAGGAGACCGAGATCCAGTTCGCGCGTCTGCTTGGCAATTCCCCCTTGCAGATCGACCTGATCCTGATGACCACGGCAAGCTATACGCCGCGCCACACTGAACCTGGCTATCTTCGCCGCTTCTACCGGCGGCTTGATGATGTCCGTGAGGATTTCTTTGACGCGCTGATTGTCACCGGTGCGCCGGTAGAGCGGCTGCCGTTCGAGGAGGTGGCCTATTGGTCGGAACTGACTGAAATCCTCGACTGGTCGTTGACGCATTGCTTTCGGCGTCTTGGGATCTGCTGGGGTGCACAGGCACTGCTCTATCATTTTCAAGGAGTGCCGAAGTTTGATTGTGGGGAAAAGTTGTTTGGTGTCTATCAACACCAGTTGAATCATGTTCCCGGGCGCCTGATGCGTGGTTTCACCGACAACTTTCCAATGCCTGTGTCACGCTATACCGAAAACAGGCGAGCTGATCTGGACGCCACCGGAATCGAAGTGCTTGGCGAGAGCGATGCCTGCGGGATCGGGTTGGCGCGCAATCCGTCAAATGGTGATCTGTTCGTTCTGAACCATCTTGAATATGACGCTGACACACTTGGCACCGAATATTGGCGGGACCGGGAAAAGGGGCTTTCGACGGCGCTGCCGCATGGCTATTTCCCGGGCGACGATCCAGAGGCGGAGCCGGTCAATTTCTGGCGGCCCTATGCCTTTCTGCTGATGAATAACTGGATCAATGATCTGTATCAGGCAACGCCATATGATTTGTCATCGTTGGCCATCACACATGATGAGGGTCAGTCACCGAGGCGTCTGGTGACGTGACCCATCTTGCGGTCTGTCCGTGCCTCGGGCTTGCCATAGAGATGCAGATGCGCGCCTTCACTGACCAGAAGTGACGGCACACGTTTCATATCCTGACCAAGAAGGTTCTCCATCTGCCACCGGCCATAGCCCGTCGTGGCGCCAAACCCCATGCCGGCGAGTATCCGCGCCAGCTGTGTGAACTGGCTCGTGGCGCATCCCTCAATAGTCCAGTGAAAGGAATTATGCGGGCGCGGCGCCATTTCATTGAACAGCAGCCTGCCATCGGTGCCGACAAAGAATTCAACCGCCAGCAATCCGACCAGATCGACCGCATCGGCCAACACGGCGGCGGCGGTCTGCGCCGCAGTGGCAAGCGCCGGGACAATCGGCGCCGGGGCGACAGAGGTGACCAGAATGCCGTTCTCATGGCGGTTCTGGGTAACCGGAAAATGGCATATGGCGCCGTCGGGGTCGCGCGCCAGAAGGGCGCTGATCTCGCCGTCAAAGGCAATCATCTCCTCGAGAATGGCATCGTCGCTGTCAAGCTCGGCAAGTGCCGCTGCCAGGTCATCGCCCGGCATCAACCGCCGCTGCCCCTTGCCATCATAGCCAAGCTGGCAGGTCTTCAGGATGGCGGGCCCGTCAAGCGTCTCCATGGCAACCGTCAGATCCTCGCGGTTACGAACCTGCCAGTAGCGAGGTGTCGGAATACCAAGCCCGGTGGCAAGGGTTTTTTCGGCGATCCGGTGCTGGGCGGCCCGCAACGCGGCGGCACCCGGGCTGGCAAGGCATGCGGCACCGATAATTTCCATCGTCGCTGCCGGCACATTCTCGAACTCGCTTGTCACGGCGTCGACACTGGCTGCAAAGCGCCGCAATGCCGCGACGTCATCATAGGCCGCCGTTGTCGTCAGCGTGGCTACCTGACCTGCCGGACTTGTTTCGGCATCCGGCGCGAAGACATGCGTTTGCAGACCAAGCTGCGCCGCCGCGATGGCCAGCATGCGGCCAAGCTGGCCGCTGCCAAGGATGCCGATACAGGCCGTGTCCGGGATATTGTTCTCGCCGGTCATGACGGTATGTTGGCAACCGAATCCGTCTGCGCCTGACGCCAGGCGGCAAGACGTGTTGCAAGGTCGGCGTCGGACAGCGCCAGAATCTGCGCCGCCAGAAGGCCGGCGTTGCGCGCCCCGGCCGCGCCGATGGCCAGCGTGCCAACAGGCACACCGCCGGGCATCTGCACGATGGACAGCAGCGAATCTATACCGTTTAGGGATTTTGATTCAACCGGCACGCCAAGAACAGGCAGCGTCGTTTGCGCCGCCAGCATGCCCGGAAGGTGCGCCGCGCCGCCAGCGCCGGCGATGATGACGGCAATTCCGTCTGCCGCCGCGCCGCGCGCGAACTCGGCAAGCCTGTCCGGCGTGCGGTGCGCAGAGATGATCCGGACCTCATGCGGCACGCAAAGTGACTCCAGACTGCTTGCCGCTTCCTGCATCGTCTCCCAGTCGGATTGACTTCCCATGCACACAACGACTTTGGGCCGGGATTTGGTTTTTGGCTGGGATCTGGTGGTGTTGGACATGGCGAGCCTCGTCTCGGACTATGCGATGATATCGGGAAGGATCCGGCTTCGGACCAGGGTTATCTCGTCTTTCAGCACCAGCTTGCGCTTCTTCAGGCGCTGCAATTGCAGCTGGTCGAACGGTGTGCCATCGGCCAGTCTTTCAATGACATCGTCAAGATCGCGATGCTCGCTCTCCAGCGTATGGAGGCGGGCATGAAGCTGCTGCTGTTCCTCAATTTCGGCGTCGCTCACCGGCTTTGTTTCCCATTATGGCCGATCATCTTCGTTGTGAACCGTCTTCCTGTGTGCCTGTTTCCATCATGCCTGACACGCCAGCGCACGATCAAACGGGCTGGCCGGCGTGGGTAAACCGGTTATGGCAGTTCACTGATGTTCGACACCTGTTCCTCGGCCTGCTGCACCGTACCGCCGGCCTTTTCGATGGCCGCGTCAAGATCGGTCTGCTTGCACAGGCCAAGCATCGCCGGATGTTTTGCCGAGATATTGCTGATGTTCCAATGCGTTCTCTCGCGGATCTTGGTGATCGTCTCCTTGGTAGTGCCGATCAGCTTGACGATCTGCGAATCCTTCAGCTCGGAATGGTGCTTGATCAGCCAGGCAATGCCATCGGGCTTGTCGCCACGACGAGCCACAGGCACATAGCGAGGGCCCTTGGTACGCCGGTTTGGTGTCGGCAGGTCGGATTCGGCGAGGACAAGACGTGCCGACGGGTCCGCCTCGCAGCGCTCGATCTCGGCGCTCGTCAACTGGCCATTCTGGACCGGGTCATAGCCCTGGATTCCGATGCCCGTCTCGCCGTCGGCGACCGACTGCACTTCCAACGGATGGAGGCTGCACAAATGGGCGATCTGGTCGAACGAGAGACCGGTGTTGTCGATCAGCCATACGGCGGTTGCCTTTGGCATGAGCAATTGTGTCATAACTACCTGCTTTCTGCGGCACGTCCGAAAATTCGGCCGGCGCAATATCGCGTTTAACTAGCGGGAACGCGTCGTTATACGCCGGAAGCGCCTGTTTTGCAAAGGCCTTTGCGGCGAAGTGCGAAAAAGCCGATAATGCTGTCACAACTGATATTGTGACGTGCGTCAGGGAGGATGCCGTGGAAGATGAATTCGAAGCGCTCAAACCGGCCGGTGCAGGGCCCGAGATGGACCGCTGGAATGTCGAGGATCTGCAGGCCTATATCGACAAGATGAAGGCCGAGATCGCCCGAGTGGAGGCAATTCTTGCCGATAAAGGCTCGGTAACGGCGGCGGCGGCTGCGCTTTTCGGAGACAAGGCCCAAGACGAGGCCTGAGACACGACCTGATTCAGGTCACACGCCATCGGTTCGTGCCGGTTGCGGCAGGGGCAGCATCCAGTCCGGAATGGCAAGCCGTGCCGGCACGTCACCAATACGCAGCGCGCTGTCATCAGTCATAAGGCGGTGCAGGTCGGATAATTTCATCGCCGCGAGGCAGACCGCGCCATCGCCCGTATCGGCATTGCTGAGGACGGTTCCCAATTTCGATTCGCCTTCGTTGACCGCCGCCCCTGACAGGGGTGTGGTGGCCGCACTTTTCATCCGCAGGGGCGCCAGCCGGCGTTTAACCAGTCCGCGATAATGCGTGCGTGCGGTTACCTCCTGGCCGACATAACATCCCTTTTCAAAATCAACGGCACCAAGCCTGTCGAGGCCGGCCTCCAGCATCAACGCCCGTTCCGGAACCAGATCGACAGGCCCCTGCGGCACGCCGGCGGCGATCCGGCGGGCGTGCCATGCCTCCAGCTCTGCAATGTCGTCCTCACCAATGGTTGACGGCATGTCGCCCCGCGGGCCGATCCAGCGCCAGCCAAGATCAGGATGGCGCGGGTCGATATGTGCGTCGTCCGGCGCGTCATTGTCTCCCCAACCAACCCAGACGCGCAATTCGTCTTCCTGTATCAGGTCAATCGGGCGGCGCAGTCGGTAGCGGCGCAGTCTTGCAAACAAATCATCGGCGCGCGTGGCGTCACATTCCAGCAGGAACCCGTCCTCCTGCCGGTGGATCATCATGTCGGCAAGGATGCGTCCCTGCGGGGTCAGCAGCGCGCCCGGCCGGCACGCATCAACAGGCAATGTCTCGACATTCGCCGTGACCAGCGACTGCAGAAAATCCTCGGCATCGGTGCCGGCGACGCGGATCACGCGGCGCGTCTCGTCAGCGGCGGCGTTGGTGGTCTTCGGGGATGGTGCGGTTTCGGTCATGGCGTTTCCGTGATGTCACCTTCATAGCGCGCTATATAGAAATGGCGTTTCCGAGCCCAGAAACAACGTTTTTCGTCCGGCCAAATTTCACGGTAATGCTCGGCATTCTTGAAATAGAAGGTCTGGGTGCACAAAAGATACTTCACCTTGATCCGGTCCGGCCCGAGGTCAAGCCGCCCACGGTCGGTGGTGCGGATGCTGATCGCCGGCCTGTCGCGGCGGAAGCACTGGCCGATTTTTTCGCCCCGGCAGGCCGTCTCATCGGATTCGGTGATCCGGACATAGGTGAACCTGCCATCTGTAAATCGGAATCCCTCATCATCGAACATGGCGCAGGAATCATGCGGCGGCGTCCGGCTTTTTGCGAATTCGCAGGTGAACCAGGTGCCGTCCCAGGATTCATCTGCTCCGGCGGAAGCGGTACCAACAAGAAGCATCACAAGGGCAATTGTCATGCGTGTCATAATGTCTGTCCTACGGGTGGTTTCGTCAGCATCCATGTCGCGCCGGCCTGGGCCAGCAGCGCCAATCCGATATTCAAACCCATTAATGTGGCCATTCCATAGCCGGCGTCGATCAGCATGCCCATCGCCATCGGTGACAGGGCCGAACTGAATACGCCAAGCGGCAGGAATATGGCCTTCACCTCGCCAAGATAGCGGGTGCCGTACATTTCAGCCATGGTGGCGGCGACGGCGGTGTTCGGCATGCCGGAGGCAAGGCCGAAAAAGATGAAGAACAGCAATACCCCGATACCGCCATCGACAAGCCACAGCGACAGGCAGGCAAGCCCGATCGGCAGCATCAGATGCGCCGCCACGCGCCGGCCGGTGAACCTGTCGACAAGCTGTCCCGAGATCAGCGTACCGGCGACAACACAGGCGGCGTAGATGACATAATTCGCGGCCCATGTGCCAAGCGTCACGCCGGCCAATTCGGCAAGATAGATCTGGTGAAACAAAAGGCCGGTCACGCTGAAACCCGGCACCATCGTCAATCCGACAAGGCCAAGCCAGAACCGGCGATCGCGGATGACGGCGCGCCGCCGCCAATGCGCCGTTCCGCCGATGGTCACGATATCGGCGTCCTGCCGGTCATCGATTCCGGCCGCCGCTGCCGCCGCCTGAACAGCTTCAAGGCCGCCGCCATCCTGATAGCGGGTGCGTTGTGTCAGCCGCCGGATGAAAGGGACAAGCGCGACCAGCGGCAACAGCGGCAGGAACAGCCAGAGCATGCGCCATTCATAGATCACAAGAAGCGCCACGACCGAGGCGGGGCCGATGGATTCGGCGAAGTTGATGCCAAGCTGGGCCAGCGACAGCGCCCGGCCCCGCGCCGCGACATAGCGCCTGGCCATCGCCGTCGTGTAGACATGCGATGTCATGCCCTGGCCGAACAGCCGCAACAGATACAGCCCGATGATCAGCGTCGCCACCGAATAGACCTGGCTGAACAGCAGGGCGCTGGCGCACAGGCAACAGATCACCAGCCGTGCCAGTTTCTCGACCCGCATCGTGTCGGCAAGTTTGCCAAGCCACAGAAGGCTGATTGCGCTGGCGGTCGTGCCGATGGCGTAATAGGTGCCGAATGCACCATGGCTGAGCCCAAGCTCACCACGAATTTCGGCCGAGAACAGCGAGATGAAAAAGGTCTGGCCAAGCGACGAGCAGAAGGCCATCGCCATACCGAACAGCAGAAACCGCCACTCGACACGCATGAAATCCAGCGTCGAGGTCGGTAGATCGAGGCTGGTGCTGCGAGAAGCGGTCACGGGATCGGTCATGGCGGGGATTTCACCATGGCGCCGGGGCGCACGGCAAGTGGCGAATGCAACGGGGCCCGGCTTTTTGACCATTTCGGGGCCGGCTTGGGCCAGCTGTTGCACCTCTTGAACTGGCACCCGTCTCTTCATAACTAAATAACATATAACACACCCCTTCCATAAAAAATGTCGAAAGACGGTGCTGCCGGGAGGGCGAAGCGACCATTTATGCCTACGACCATTTATGTCTAGACTGTGTGCCGAGCCATATCATGGTGCTGCCATGGGTTGCCAGGAACAGCCAAAGCATGGCCCGGGGCATGCTTGGGGAATGGCTGGCGGATGGGATCACCGGGGATAGACCGGGAAGGAGAGTGCCATGCAGACCGATAAATTCACCGCCCTTGTCCGCAATGCGGTTGTGGCCGCGCAGAATGACGCGTTGGCCGCGAACCATCAGAAAATTACCGCGATGCATCTGCTTCGCGCGCTGCTGTCTGATGACAATGTCACAGTTCGCAGCCTGCTTGGCCGTGCCGGGGGGGATCTCGGCGCGTTGCAGGCGGCGCTCGACAAGGCCATTGCCGCCATTCCGGCGGTGACCGGCAGTGGTGCCGACCAGTTGCAGATCGATATCGATCTGGCGCGTGTCCTGCAGCAGGCCGAGGGTGAATCAAAGACGCTTGGCGACAGTTTCCTGGCGGTTGACGCGCTGCTGCTGGCGATGGCGCGAAGCAAGGGCGAGATCGGCCGCATCCTGGCCGGTGCCGGAATCGATGCTGGCCGTGTCGCCGCCGCCATCACCGACATGCGCAAGGGACGTACCGCCGACAGCGACGCCGCCGAGGACAGTTATGAGGCGCTGTCGAAATTCACCACCGATGTTACCGACGCGGCCCGGCGGGGCAAGCTCGACCCGGTGATTGGCCGCGAGGCGGAAGTGCGTCGGACAATCCAGATTCTGGCCCGCCGGACAAAGAACAACCCGGTCCTGATCGGCCAGC
>CAJWDO010000060.1 GCA_913031555.1 uncultured Alphaproteobacteria bacterium
GGAAGTAGAAGCTGCAAAAATGATCGGTGCCGGATTGGCTGTGATCGCTCTTGCCGGCGTTGGTGTCGGTATCGGCAACATCTTCTCCGCTCTTGTGACTTCGATTGCCCGCAATCCTGCAGCCCGCGGCGAAGTGTTCGGCATCGGCATTCTGGGCTTTGCCCTGACTGAAGCTATTGCGCTGTTCGCGCTCGTTGTTGCGCTGCTGCTTCTGTTCGCCCTCTAGGCCGGTTTTCCGGACCCGAATGCGGCACCGGTGCCGGGCATTTGCCCGGCGCGGGTTCCCATCAAGGAGACTGGCATGAGAAGAGTGCACGCATGGGCAAGTACGGCCCTGATTGCAGTGATGGCGACAGCCACGTCCGTCGCGTATGCGGCAGGTGGTGAGGCCGGGCTTCCGCAGCTCAAGGTCGGCACCTGGCCGTCGCAGCTGTTCTGGCTCGTTGTCATTTTTGCCATTGGGTACGCCTTCATGGCACGGGTTGTTACGCCCCGCATTGGATCGGTTCTCGAAGAACGCCGCACGCGTCTCGACGAAGACCTGACCCGCGCTCACGAGGCTAGCGCCGAGGCGGCGCAGACACGCGCCGACTATGAGGCAAGCCTGGACGAGGCCCGCAACGAAGCCGCAGAGTTCGCACGTTCCGCGGCGAACGAGGCACAGGCCAAGGCTGACGCTGCCGAGAAAAAGGCTGGCAAAAGAATGGCAACCAAGGTTGGCAAGGCGGAAGCCGCACTGGCCGAGGCCCGCTCCGAGGCAGAGGGTGATCTGACGTCAATCGCCGTTGAGGCCGCCATCGACGCCGCAACCCAAATTGCCGGCGTCAAGGCGACAAAGGCAGAAGCCGGCAAGGCCGTGAAGGCGGTGGCAAAGACCATCATCGCGCAGGAGGCTGTCTGATGGAAGGCATCGTCATGGAATCCGTTTGGGTGGCCGTCGGTTTTGTCGCCTTCGTTGCTCTTGTCTGGAAGAAGGCAGGTGCCGCTCTGTCAGGGATGCTGGATGAGCGTTCGGCGAGGATCCGGACCGAATTGGACGAGGCACGGGCGCTCCGCGAAGAGGCCCTGGACGAGCTTCACCAGTTCCAGCGGCTGCATCGTGAAGCCGCCGATGAAGCCAAGGCCATCCTGAAGACGGCCGAGGCCACCGCCGAGCGCATTCGCGAGAACGCCGAAAAGGCCGCCGAGGAAACGATCAAGCGCCGCGAGCAGCAGGCAACGGCAAAGATCAAGGCCGCCGAGGTCGCGCTGGTGACAGAGCTTCGTGACAAAGCCGCCACTCTGGCGATCGCGTCGGCTGCGCAGATCATCACATCAAAGCTTGATGACAAGTCCGGTCTTTCGCTGGTCGATGCGTCAGCCGCCGAAATCGAGAAGCTGAACTAGAGCAAGCTTTCACATCGCGACATACATTCAGGGGTACGCCACGGCGTGCCCCTTTTTCATCTGTATTTGTGAGACTCGACAGCGGACAGGCTAGAGACCCGGGACGAGACTGAGGATCAGTCGTTGACCCTGCTTCACCGTGACCTTGTAATCAACCACCGGATACATCGTCATCTCGCCTTTTTTGAAGCCTGCCTTGTATCTGACAGGTGTCTGACTGCTGACAATCTTGTCACCTTCGGCAACAACCCCGACGACATTGACCTGCGCAACGCCGGCTGGATAGGCATCCACACCAAACCGTCTGATCTTCAATCCGACGGACAGCTTCATGGAAATACCATCATCGCCGACCTTCTCGCAGCTGGCCCGAACGCCGTTCATCCGTGCGTTGATGATTTCACCTGTTTCATCGATGCGCATGAACGCCTCGGCACCCTCCTCGGGCGCCGTCAGTTCAGGGCATTTCACAAATTCGGAACCAGTACTGCATCCAGCCAGCAATGCTGCTGTAACGAGGAGGGGCGATGCGGCGAGAATGCGGTTTAAAGTGCGGCGTTTCATGGCGGCATCCTAGCTTCTTTTTCCGACAACAGCAATTGACCTCTGGCGCGTTATCGCGCAAGAACAAGTCCATGAATACGACCGCTTTAAAAGATCGTAAATTTCTGCATCTGGCAGCACCACGCGGCTTTTGCGCCGGTGTGGACCGCGCGGTCCGGATCGTCGAGGTGGCGCTGGAGAAATTCGGCGCCCCGGTCTATGTCCGTCACGAGATCGTTCACAACCGCACCGTCGTCGATGGCCTGGCCGCACAGGGGGCGATATTCGTCGAGGAACTTGACGAGGTGCCGGAAGGCGCGCCTGTCGTGTTTTCGGCGCATGGCGTTGCCCGCGCCGTCGTCGAGGAGGCGGATCAACGCAAGATGATCGCGGTTGACGCCACCTGCCCGCTTGTTACCAAGGTGCATATCGAGGCGCGTCGCCATGCCGGTCAGAAGCGGCACATCCTGTTGATCGGCCATGCCGGCCATCCTGAGGTCGAAGGTACGATGGGTCAGGTCGAACCCGGCGAGATGACGCTGGTCGAAACGCCGGAGGATGCGCGCACTGTCACGCCGCCTGCCGACGCCGATCTGGCCTTCGCGACGCAGACCACCCTGTCGGTCGACGACACGGCCGAAATCATATCGATCCTGCAATTCCGCTTCCCCGAGATCACCGGCCCGCGGGGCGAGGATATCTGCTATGCCACCACCAACCGCCAGAACGCGGTAAAGCATATCGCCGAAAAATGCGACATTCTGCTTGTGGTCGGGGCTGAAAACTCATCCAATTCCCAACGGTTGGTCGAGGTGGCGCTGCGGGCCGGCGCCAGGAGCGGGCAGCTTGTTGCGGATTGCCGGGCCATTGACTGGGCGGAAATTGACGCGGCAACGCATATCGGACTGTCGGCTGGCGCCTCGGCACCGGAGAGTCTGGTCATGGAAATCATCGACGAGATGCGTGCCCGCTACGATCTGCAACTCGACGAGGACGCGCTTGTCGAGGAAACGATTACTTTCAAACTCCCCAGCATCCTGTCCGACGGGGCCTAGTCGCTTCATGGCGGTATACACGAATGTCGATGATGCCGCTCTTGACTCCTTTCTCGAGGCCTATGACCTCGGCACCGTGCTCAGCCTTGCCGGCATTGCCGAGGGGGTCGAGAATTCCAACTACCTGCTGCGGACCGATCGCGCACATTACATCCTGACCCTCTATGAAAAGCGGGTTGAGCGTTCGGACCTGCCCTTCTTCATCGAGGTGATGGAGGTTCTGGCGAAATCAGGCCTCACCTGTCCACTGCCGGTGCCGGCGCGGGACGGCACCATCCTGCAGGAACTTGCCGGGCGGCCATGCGCCGTCTTCAGCTTCCTCGACGGCACCTGGAGCCGTTATCCCAACCGTGAAAAATGCGCCGAGCTTGGCCGGACGCTGGCGCATATGCATCTCAATTGCGCTCCGGTGACGCGCCGCCGTGCGAATGCGCTCGGACCGGACGCATGGCGACCACTTCTGGATTCGATCGGCGACAGGGCGGATGTGGTTGGTGACGGCATGAAGGACAGCATCAGGGATCGCCTCGATACGATTCTTGCGGGCTGGCCGACCGGCCTGCCGACGGGCGTTATCCACGCTGATCTTTTTCCGAACAATGTGCTGTTCATCGGCGACCGGTTAACCGGCGTGATCGACTTTTATTTCGCCTGTGACGACATTCTTGCCTATGACCTCGGGATTTGCATGAACAGTTGGTGCTTCGAGCCCGATGGCAGCTTCAACCTGACGAAATCACGCGCCTTGCTGAAGGGTTATCAGTCGGTGCACCCCCTCAGAGAGGCCGAAATCGAGGCAATCCCCATCCTGGCGGCCGGCTCGGCGATGCGATTTTTCCTGACCCGCCTTTATGACTGGATTCACACACCGACTGACGCGCTGGTCAGCCCCAAGGACCCGATGGAATATTGGAGCATACTGCGATTCCACCAGTCAGTGTCGGGAACCACCGCCTATGGCATAGGGCTTTAGGAGTGGCGGCATGACAGACAGGGTGACACTGCATACCGACGGATCATGCCTTAACAATCCCGGACCAGGGGGATGGGCGGCGGTACTGCAATGGCGTGACGAGAAACGCGAACTGAGCGGCGCAATGCCTGACACCACCAACAACCGTATGGAACTCCAGGCCGCCATAGAAGGTCTGAACGCGCTGAAGCGTCCGATGGAAATCGATCTTCACACCGACAGCAAATATGTCATGCAGGGCGTTACCGACTGGATGCCGCGCTGGAAGGCCAACGGGTGGCGTACGGCCGCCAAGAAACCGGTGATGAATCAGGATCTGTGGCAGGCGCTCGACGAGGCCCTGAAGCGCCACCGGGTAGACTGGCACTGGGTGAAAGGTCATGCCGGCAATGAACTGAACGAGCGGTGCGATGAACTTGCCCGCGCCGCCGCCACGGAACTCGCCGGCAAAAGCGGCTAGAGTTGCGTCAGCACATGCGCCGGGCTGGAAACTTCATAGGCGCCAACCTCTTCCATCATGATCTTTGTCAGAACGCCATCATCGATGATCATGGCGCAGCGTGTGGCGCGCTCGCCAAGGATAGCCCCCATATTGACGGCGAGTCCCAGGGTGCGCGCAAATTCGGCGTGTGGGTCTGCAAGCATATCGATTTTGCCAGCTGTGCCGTGCTGATCTCCCCAAGCCTTTAACACATGCGCGTCATTGACCGCCAGACAGGCAATCCGGTCGATGCCGGCGGCCTTTAGATCATCCGCCCGGTCAACGAACTCCGGCAGATGCTTTGCCGAACAGGTGGAGGTGAATGCCCCCGGAAGCGCAAACATCACCGTGCGTCCACTGGCGAAATATTCACCCGTTTCACGGGCGTCGATGCCGTCTTCGGTCTTGATCTGGACGGTCGCCTGCGGGATCGGCTGACCAGGTTCGATAGTTCCGGCTTCATTTGTCATGATTGATGGTCCTGAGAGTCTGTTCTGATGATCGGCGCCGGAACCGACGCCGCCATGTCTATTTGGAGGTCACGCCGGCGTTTTCAAGGGCCGTCAGCACCGCATCATCACTCAGAAGCTCGGGAAGGATGATCGGCACCTGCCCATCCGGTCGGAGAATGATGTTGAACGGGATTCCATAACGCCCGTGTGAGACCAGAAAGGCGGCGATTTCATCATCCGGTCTGGTCCAGTCGGCGCGCAGCAGCGTCACCTCGTTCGCCGCCGCGGCATTCGCTATCACCTCGGAGACAGGCTGACGGTCAAGCACCAGCGCCTTGTTGGCCTTGCAGGTCACGCACCAGTCGGCTGTGACATCGACAAATACCGGTCGGCCGTTATCAAGGCTTGTCGAGACAGCCTGCTGGCTCCAGACGCCCCACCGCGCCTCGCCATCCGCCATGGTGGCGTCGCGGGATGGGTCAAGCAGCACCAGAAGAACGCTGCCAAGCCAGATCATCGTTGCCAGCAACAGCAGGGCAAGGCCGCGTTTCAACCACGGCATCCAGGGGCCGGGACGCGGCAGGAACCCGACAAGCGACGGCTGCATCGCCACCAGGATCCATGGCGCGGCAAGGCCAAGCCCCAGCGCGATGAAAATTCCAAACAGATCCAGCATCCCGCCTGACAGCGCAACCGCCACCGCCGTGCCGACGAATGGCGCCGAGCAGGGTGTCGCCAGCACCGTCGCCAGCATACCGGCCATGAAGTCGCCGCCATAGGAATGCGACCCACCCAGCCTGCTGCCAGAAAGGTCCCGCACGAAACGCGGCACCGGGATCATCACAAGGTCGACAAGGCTGAGAGCAAACACCCCGAGCATCACCATCATCACGACAAGAAAGGCCGGATTCTGGAACTGCACGCCCCATCCGACTGTTCCCCCGGCAACGCGTAGCAATGCCAGCCCTCCCGCCAGAACGACAAAGCTTGTCAGGATGCCCATGGCGCCTGCCAGAAACCGCAGGCGTAGCTCGCGGCGCGGCGCGCCCACGGCATCCAGCACGGCGGCAAGCTTCAGCGCCAGCACCGGCAGCACGCACGGCATCAGATTCAAAATCAACCCACCAAGAAGCGCCAGCGCGATGATCCGCCATGACAGACCGCCGGCCGGGGCCAGGCTGTACGCCAATTCACCCGCTGATGGATCGCCTACCGCCGTCACCGTCACCTGTAATTCAGCCATTTCCGGCGGCGCGCTGATTGTCAGCGTGACCGTTGCCGGACCGAACGCCAGCTTGTCCGCCGGCACGGCTTCCAGAAACACGCCGTCCTGCATGGGCACCGGTGCCTTGAACGCAACATCATCCTGCGCCTCGACGAATATATCGGCTATCGGCGGCGCGCCTTCCGCCAAGCTGATAACAAGACCGTTCGGCCTTGCCTCGACACGCGCCAGACGCAATGACGGACCACTGGCGCTGATTCCACTGGCGCTGATTCTATCCCCGTCGGTGGCCGGACGCGGCACCATGGCGGCATACTGCGCCATCGCCTGTGCATGCGGGCTTGCCACCGCCGGGCCATCTGGAAGCGCCATCGCCAGCCGACCACCAAAAGGCACACAGATATCCGAGCATGCCAAGGCTTCAAGATCGGCGATGATCTGCAACGGCGTGCCTGCCACATGACCGACAAGTTCCAACGGCAGGATCACCTCGTTGGCATAGCCGAAATTATCGAAACCGAAAGCGTCAAAACGCTTCGGCAGCGGCCAGCTGATACGCCCTGCAAGATCAGGGTTCGGGCTTGCCGTCAGGTCGATGACCGGGGCAAGGCCAGCCTCGCCGGGAGTCCGCCAATAGACCTTCCAGCCCGCGGCAAGGGTGAATTCGATGCCAAGCGGCACCCGGTCAAGATCGCCGGTGGCCGTGACCGCCGAAACAAGACGAACCTCGCCAATCTGAGGATCACCAATCCAGTCCGATTCGGCCGCATATGCGCCAGCCAGCCCTCCCGCCAAACCGGTCATCAACCCGGCCATGATGGCAAAAATCCGGATGGTCAGACGCCAGGCGGCGGTTTGGTGGCTGGTCGCCATGCGGTATCTGCTTTCTGTCAAGGACATGCGATTCTTGTGACTCGTCCGCGTCATGATGAAGCTTTACCCGGCAGGTTTTTCCTGCATAGGGTATGATATGACGCAACATAGAAAATCCGGTGAACAGGCGCAATCACCACTGCAAACCGACGGTGATAGGCAAACGCTGTCCTCACTTCAGGGACATCTTCTTGTTGCCAGCCCACATATCGGTGACGAGCGGTTCAACAAGACAGTCATTCTGATGTGTCATCATGATCCTGAATCGGCGATGGGGCTGGTGATCAACAAGACAGCGTCACGGCTCAATCTGGGCGACCTCTATGAAAAGCTGGATATCGGCGCGCCGCGTTTCTGCGCTGGCAACCCGGTTCATCTTGGTGGGCCCGTCGATGGCAATCGGGGATTCGTTCTCCACTCCCAGGACCACATGCTGCCAGAAAGCATGGAGGTCACACATGAGATCGGCCTGACCGCCAGCATCGACATCCTTCGCGACATTACCGAAGGCGTAGGCCCGGCACAGTCAATTGTATCGCTTGGATGCGCTGGATGGAGTGCCGGGCAGCTTGACCATGAACTGGCCGAGAATGTCTGGCTCAGCCTTCCCGCCTCGGCGGATCTGGTCTTCGATCACGACCGGACTACGCTGTGGGCGCACAGCTTCGAGGCGCTTGGGATCGACCCGGGATTCTTTGCCGGCACGACCGGCAGCGCCTGATCAGGCCGACCCGCCGGCAAGCAGCGCTGCAAGCCGGTCATTTTCCATGATCGATGATTGCGGGCCGATGGCGGCGATGGCCGGCTGCCCGCCCCCGATAAGGTCGCCAGCAACACCGCGCACGGACGCAGCATCCACGGCGGCGATCTGATCCAGCAATTCGGCATCATCCACCGGCGCGCCAAACAACATGATCTGCCGGGCAAGCGCATCCCCGCATCCGGACACCGATTCACGCGCCATCACCAGCGAGGCGCGAAGCTGCGCCTTGGCCCGGCTGACTTCATCCTCGCCAACATTCATCGCCACCTCGGCAAGCTGCTGTGCCGTCACGGTCAGCATCTCATCTGCCTGTTCGGCCGAGGTGCCGGCATAAACGCCGAAATGGCCACTGTCCGAATACATGCTGGCAAAGGAGAATATTGAATAACAGAGACCGCGCTTCTCGCGCACCTCCTGGAACAGGCGCGATGACATCCCACCACCAAACAGCGTCGACAGCACCATCATCGGAAACCGCCGATCATCGAGGGCGCCAAAGCTTGGCAGGCCAATCACCAGATGCGTCTGTTCGAGATCACGTGTTTCGATATCGCGCCCGCCAAGTCAGCCCGGTGAGACACGCCGAGTGTCCTCGGCGGTGGCAACATGGCCAAGCCGTTGTTCAACACGTTTCACGAAATCATCATGTTCAATCGCGCC
>CAJWDO010000061.1 GCA_913031555.1 uncultured Alphaproteobacteria bacterium
CCGCCTACACTATTATCACCGTACTTGTTTGGAATTTCCATGGTCCAGACAACATCAACAAATATTTCATGACCAAACTTGGTGGCGAACCACGTTCATTTCTCGATGGCGTGCCGAACGTGCATGACGCGTTAGTAAACAATGCGTCCGGTTTCCTTGGGCGTTTCATGCATGTAATCATGAACGTCGTGTTCCCTTATATCATTCTGGGCGCTCTTTTTGGGAAATCCGCAGGCGGCCAGACCCTGATCAAGCTTGCCTTCCGCTGGACGCGCCATCTGCGGGGCGGCCCGGCGCATGCCGCCGTTGTATCCTCGGCGATGTTCGGCACCATCTCCGGTGGCCCGATCGTGAATGTGCTGTCGACCGGCGTGCTGACCATCCCGATGATGCTGAAGCGCGGCTTTTCCAAGGTGTTTGCCGGCGGCGTCGAGGCAGCAGCTTCATCAGGCGGCTCGGTGATGCCGCCGGTGATGGGGGTCGCCGCCTTCGTCCTCGCCTCACTGACGAGCGTGCCCTATTCGGATGTCATCGTGGCGGCGGCCATTCCGGCGCTGGCCTATTTCTTCTGCCTGTTCCTGTCGGTGATCTTCCAGTCGCGAAAACAGAATATTCACGCCATCGGCAAACTGACCGACGATATGCGCCTTGACCGACAGGACATGCTGAACCTTGTCATGATCTTTGGCCCGATCCTGCTGATCCTGATGTTGCTGCTGACAAAGAAAGAGGCTGTCGGCTGCGGTATGTTCGGCGCGATGTTGGGGGCCGAGAGAATCATAACCGAGGCCGGCTGCCAGGTGACAAGCTATTCCTGGATCCAGGAATTGATCCGCAACGCCGCCGGTGATGCCGGCAGCGCCGGCTGGTACGCGGTGATCCTGCTTCTGGGGCTGCTGTTCGTCGATCCGGAGGTGCGGGCAAAGCCGATGAAGGTCATCGACGCTCTGTCGAATGCCGGCATTCTGATCTCGACGCTTTATCTGATGTTTCTGGCCGTTTCGATCATCGATTTCTGTCTTCAGTTCACCGGCCTGCCAACCTTCATTTCGCTTGATGTCCTCGGCTGGCTTCAGGCGCTTGAACTTGGTCAGGGCGGCTCGACAGCCTTCCAGCTGCTTGCCCTGCTGCTGACCATGCTGATGGCGATCCTGCTTGGCATGGGCATGCCGGCGGTCCCGGCCTATATCAATGTCGCATTGTTGCTGGGACCGGTTCTGGCCGGGCTCGGGATCTCGGTCTTCACCGCGCATATGTTCATTTTCTACTTCGCCGTCGCCAGCGCCATTACGCCGCCGGTGGCGCTTGCCGCCTTTGCCGCCGCCAGCATTACCAAGGCCGAACCCATGGCAACAGGCTTCTCGGCTGTGAAATCGGGAATTGTGATGTTCGTGATCCCGTTCATCTTCGCGCTCTATCCAGAAATTCTGCTGATTGATGATGCGGTGATTGACGCTGCCGCCTCGGCGTCCGGCGCTGTCGTCTATCTTGCCGGTTATGACGGAACGATCAACCTGATGGGGCTGGCACTTCTGTTGGCGCGTCTGGTGCTGGCGCTCTATCTTGTCTCCAGCGCGCTGTCCCGCTTTGATCGCCGGCAGCTCAGCCTTGCCGAGGTCGGCATCCGACTGGGACTGGCGGTGCTGCTGATGATGCGTCATGAATTCATCTATATCAGCGCGGCCATTGCCGCCGTCGGGGTGATCGCCTTCCATGCGACGCGCCGCCCGGCTGCCGCCTGACCGGTCGATACCCGGCCGACTGGCGAGAGCTTTGATGTTTCCTAACGGCCGTGACCGCGGTCATAGCCGCTGATCGTCGCCGATTGCCAGCCGGTGAGCGCGCCATCCTCCGGCATGAAAATCTCGACCAGCAGCGGGTGACAGCTGGCGGCATCGCTTGAGTGCGTTGTCGAGCAATCACCGCCGGGACAAGCCGAGAGAGCCCCGATCAGATCGATCTCGGCAAAAAATTCGATATGATCGCCGGGGCGGACAGGGCTTGCCTTCATGAAATACTGGCCGGTATCGCGCGTAAAGCCGGTGCACATGAACACATTCATCACGTCATGGACCTGCAATTCGATCTCCTCGATCGGCCGTCCGGTGTGCCGTGCCAACGCCCGCGACAGGTTCGAATGACAGCAGTAATGATAGTGATCACCCGACAAGAGATGATGCGTGTAGGGATCGCACCTTGTGCCGATCACGTCATGAACCGACCCGCCAAATTCATCGATCCCGTACCAGCCAAGCGTGTCCTCGATGATTGTCGCCATTGGCCGCAGAAAGGGAAGGCAGGACCATAGCCGCTCCCCGGCGGTGACGTGCGTGCCATGGATGGCGCGGGTCTTGCCGGAAAAGAACTTCTCTTCAAGATTCTCGGCCTGCCACAGATTGAGATCGCCGACCTGCGGCCCCTCGACCGAGCTGATGCGAAAAAACCCACCAGCCGGCACGCTAAAGCACGAGGCATCACGCGGCGCCACGCGCACCTCGTCGGTCTTGCGCGCGCCCACGCGGGCGGCGCGGTACACAGACAGATCAGGTGGTGGCAGGCTGTCATTCGGATAGCAGATGACGGGTTCGACCGCGCGGCGCGCGGCGGCGTCCGGCGGCGTGTTCACAGAGGCATGGTCCATCTTTATCTCCTCGACATCAGGCCGGCCCTGACGCGATCTGGCGCGCCATAAGGCCCAGCATCGACAGGCCGAGGCGTGACGCCATCAGCGCACCCTGCCCGTTGACGTCGCGTGACGGCATAAGCTCAACCATGTTGAACCCGCAGATCGGCGCGCGAGCCTCGATGGCCTCGAAAATATCCATCATCTGCCAGTAATCAAGGCCACCCTGCGCCGCCCCGATGACAGCCGGCATCAAAGTCGGGTCGAGGCTGTCGACATCGAGCGCGACATAGACAGGCACGCCTTCGGGAAGATCGGCGATGGCGCGTTCAATGCCACCGGATTCGCGCAGCCTGCGCATGGTGTGGAAGGCAACACCGTAATCAAGCGCCGCCTCGACCTCATGCTTTCTGGCAGATCCGATACCGCGCGCCGCCAACTGGACGATGCTGCCGACATGCGCCATCTCGCTGGCCCGCCGCATGTTGCTGGACAGGCCCTGCGTCTCACCGCCAACCTCGTCCCGCCAGTCGATATGCGCGTCAATCTGCAGGATCGAAATCGGCCCGCCTTCAAAGCCGCAATAGGACTCCAAAACTGGAATCGGCACCGAATCATCGCCACCAAGAACAAACGGACTTGTTCCAGCCTCCAGCATGGCGGTAATGGCCTCGCGGATACGGCGGCGATTCTCGGCGGTGATTTCGGGCGCGGCATCGTCGACAACATCAAGATTGCCAAGATCGCCGGCACTGACCCCATCCGGGATGACGCCGGACGACGGCACGACATCGAACAGGTCGAAATCATGCTGGTCGAGAATTGTCGGCCAGCTTCGTGAAGCGCGGATGGCATCCGGCGCATCATGGCAATAGGATCCGACAGGATAGGGCGTCGCCGACCCGATGCCGATAACACCGATATCCACATCAGCCAGCGCATCGGTTCCGACACGCGGCAGATTCAACCATCCGTCACCTGCCTCGCCCCCGAAAAGATCACCCATTGACGCCGTCTTGCCCATTGTCATCCTCCTGACCAAAAGTCATCACACCACATTAATCGCCCGTCACAATAAAAGGCTGCGCCGGCGCTGGCCACAAGATCAACCATATTTTCGTGACCTTCGCCGCTTTATCATGCCTGCATCACGCCAGCCAACTCAGGGCGTGCCGCAGCCGGCTGGCTGGCGACAGAAACAGGATGAGGTGATCGGCTGGTCCGCAAGTGACCGCACGCTTTCAAGTTCGGCCGCGACGGTCTCAGCCCTGCTATCACCAAGCTGCTGCCAGCATTCATGAAGACCGTGAAGCGCCCATATATTGCCGCGATTCTGCCGACTGATCGGCAGGCTGTCATCAATGCCAAGGTCAGTCTCATAGACAAGCGCCGCCTCTCCGGCACGCCCCTGTTCCAGCAGCAGCGCGCCAAGAGCGTGGCGCGGCGGGTGCATCCAGGCGCGCGGCTCATTGTAGGCAAGCTCATCCTCGGCAGCGGCGGCGCTGCGTAACAGATCAAACCCGGTCTCGACCTGACCAGCGTGATAGGCCATCTCGCCCCGCATCATCAGATCGGCAACAGCCAGGATGGCGCCTGCCTGATTGTTGAAAAAGGCATAGTCCGCCGGCACCGCCGCACATGCCGCAGCGAACCCTTCGGCGGCGTCGCGCGCCGCTTCAGTCTTGCCAAGCGCGGCACAGGCCACCGCCCTCGCATAGTGATGCATCGCCCAGGATACCGGCTGGCATTCCGGATCACCGGCAAACACCAAATCAAGAACCGCCTGCCAGCGCCCGAACCGGATATCGACATGCGCGACGGTGGACAGATATCCCTCCAGCGTCATCATCATATGCGTTGCCGGACGTTCGACCAGCACATCAACAAGAAGATCCACCATCACCGCCGCTCCGCGCGCTGCATCCGCCAGATTCCCCACCTGCATGCCGGCAAATATCAGCATGTGCGCGTCATGACAGAGCAGCGTCCGGTAGAAGGGCGCATGGGACAGGCAGGGTCGGAACGCATCGTCGGTGGCAACCGCGCGGCGACTGCATCGCAGGGCACCGCCGAAATCACCAACAAGGGCGTGGATATGGGCCGGCATATGCTGGAGGTGGCCAGCATCGCGTGGTGCCAGGCTTTCCAGTCGCCGCGCCGAGGTCAGCGCCCGTTCGGGGCACGGAGACATCTCATTGACATGAATATCGTAATGCAGAAGCCCTACATGGTCCGGACCTGTATAGACAAGCGCCCGGTCCAGCGCGGCGTGGATCAACTCCGCCCGGCCAGCCGGATTGGCTGCGCGGGTGTCGATATCATAGATGGCCCAGGGGGTCAGCATGATCTGCGAATCGACATAGAGGGCAGCGACATCAGGGTCGTCGCCAAAACTGTCATAGACCGTCACCATCGCGTCCGCATAGGCGCGTTCCCAGACAGCAAGACCATCATCTTCGGCCGGAACCTGCGGCGACGGAAATCTTTGTGCCAGCGCGTCAACCAGCCCCCGCACGACGGGCGGGGCGTTTTCACGCCGCTGTAAGGCCTTGCGAACAGCTTCATGACATGCAGGCACGGTGCTTGATTTTTCGGCTGGTGTGAACCAGTCCCAGGGCATATTCATGAAAGGCCCGCCGGCCATGGCGACCCCCCACCAGGCAAGCGCCATCCTGTCGTCCGCCGTCGCCGCGGCGCGGAAACATCGGGCTGCCTCCTCGTGATTGAACGCGTATAGCCAGCCAAGCCCGCGCGCGCACCATTCGCCTGCCGCGCCATCATCGTCAATAAAGGCCGGTCGATGCGCAACAATCTGAAACGGGTAGTCCTGAAGGTTCATCTTCATGGTGAGAGGCTAATGCCAAATGATCGCCCCTGAAAAGCGGATTCAGTCGGCCCTGCCGGTATTGCGGAGGCGCGATGCGAAATCACGGTGGAAGGCAACATAGCCCGGGTCGAAATGATGCAGCCTGTCCCGCATCACCTGATGAAGCCGTGGCAGCGCATGGAACGGCACCGCCGGAAAGCTGTGATGTTCGGAGTGAAATGGCATGTTCCAGGCCAGCCAGCGCACCGGCGGCAGCGTCAGCAAGGTGCGGCTGTTGGCCAGCATATTGTCGGTGCCCTCGTCGCATCCGGCATGTTCGGCCAGCAGATAGGCGCGAAGGAATGGCTGGCCGACAAGAAGCGGCAGGACGAGCCCCGTCCATAGCCACCCCTGCCACGCAAGCATGGACAGTATCACCACATATGCCACCAGCATCCACCGCGCCTCGCGAATGATCGCGGCACGGCGCTGTGCCGGCACATACACATCCCGCCGCCGCGCCAGCGCATTGCCGGCCAGCACCCGCAGATTGCCAAGCCAGAACGGAACCCCGCTCAGATACAGGGCATATTCAGCCAGATTATGCGGTTTCGGTGTTGCCAGTTCCGGATCGCGGTCCGGGTGCTGGGTGTGGCGGTGGTGGTCCTGATGGAAACAGAAGAACCAGCCAGGCCCGATCAGCAGCAGCATCCCCGAACCGGTGCCGACAAGCCGGTTTAGCCAGCGGCTGCGGAACGGCGTTCCATACCTGCATTCATGCATCGCGGTGAACATGAACACCATCGCGATCCCCTGACCAAGCAGGGCCACCGCCGCGATCGGACCGTCCTGCGTCATGGACAGCCACAGGCAGACCCCGATCAGAGCCAGATGGCCGGCAAGCTGGACTAGTCCGCGCATATCGGACCGTAAGGTCAATTCCCGTTTCTCGGCTGTTGACAGGCGGCGCAGAATATCGCGGTGCGTTGTGGCCAGGCCAGGCATGACTACCCCTCACCACGTTCATTGATGGTCACAATGCCGGCCGCCGGATCGACAGTCAGCCTGTCACCCGTTCTGATCAGTTGGGTTACATCGCCATCGGTGAATCTGTCACACATCGCCATATTCGCCAGCGCGGCGCCCTGCGCCAGGATGGTGTTGGCGGCATTCAGCAACAGCGCCCTCGGCGCCATGTCGCGCGACACCATTTCATGCAGCATCCACGCCGTCGCAACGCCGCCCTTGGCGGTATTCAACACCAGAACCACGTGCCGGTAACTCTGCCCATACAGCCAGTGCTGCGGGCGCGAAAACACGCCATTGACCCGGTCGAGGTCATAGCGCGCCGAAAAATTATCATCCGCGACAAGTGCCACGCCCTCCACCATGGGCCCTATGCCGACATGGCAGGCCAGTGTGATCGTCATGCCCGTCGTCATGTTGGTCGTCATGCCGATCTCCTGTCGATCACCGTGCCGGCCGCGGCCGAGGCAACACAATCCTCCATGCTGGCAAGCGCCGGGCGATAGCCATAGCCGCCAAGAATATTGACGATCTTCGCCGAATTGCTGAGCAATCGGGACCAGCCATTCGCCTCGGCGATCTCACGGGCATATTGCTGGTAGAAGCAGGTGCCTGTCAGCACGGTGCCGCCAAAATTCTCGATCGCCTCGATATAACCAAGCTGGCTGGCATCGCCATAAACCTGTACCGGCGTGCAGACAATCATGTCCGTTGTGTCGGCGCGTCGGCGGCCCCGGCACAGCGCGGCGACCTGGGCCATTTCAACAAGGCTGAGCTGCGGGGCGGCAAAGACAACGACATCCACAGGCTCGCCGGCGGCACCAAAGGGCGCGCCAAGGTCATTCACATCGTCCGCCGTGACACGCCGCGCTGCCAGCGCCTGCGCCTCGACATCGGCAAGATCGCGGCATTCCGGTGTCACGCCAACAATATGGAACAGCGGCGTTGAACCCCAGCTTGCCATGGCGGCGCCGAAATGCTTGATCTCGTCGGAGGTCGGCGCCCCATCAATGCCCTCGATCACCGGCACCTGCCAATAGCTTCCCGCCATCCGGCCAATGGTGGCGCCAAGCACCCCCCATTCCATCAGGTCCCGTGGCCGTTCATCGACGACAAATCGCATCGTGGCGCGGCGGTTCCTGTCGAGATGCAGGCCATAGCGCGGCGTGCGACCGGTCAGCCCGGCGGCAAGCGCCGACGGCCCGCCCTCGAAATTGGACCGCGCGCCGCAGACAGAATTCGAATAGATGACAACGCCGGTATCACCATAGGCGACATGGTCGCCAAAAAGCGGCGGCATGATCGTCTGATAGTTGATGCAGGTGTCGGTCATCATGATTCCCATGGCCCGGCAGGCGGCGACGAATCGGCGCTCGAGACCGGCCATTTCCTCGGTCTGGCCAAGCGGTAGATAATGGGTGAGATCAACGCCGCGCGGGTCGGTAATCATCGGAATCGCGACGACAGCGGCATTGGCGGCAAGTCCTTCGACAAAAGAGACGCCGGCATCACCAAGCGATTCCGGGTCGGCCATCATATGCGCCTGGCTGACCGGAACCATATCGGCGGCGTCGAACATCCGACCAACCTGCATCTGATGCTCGATCGCCCATTGGCAGGCCGGACCCATTGCGCCGGCCAGCATCGCCTGTTCATGGTCGTCGAGTTTCATCATATCTCCTGCTTGGGTGGTGCCAGCACAGATATCAATCTGAACGCATAATCTGCCCAAGGACAAGTCTAGAAGTCTGCCGCGTGATTTGGCAACAGGACGGAATAGGGGCCAGCACAATGGTGGCCATTTTTCCTTCACACAGCGGTTAAAAGCATCAGATCGGGGTCAAATGTGGTTTGTGTAAGACAAAAAGTGGCGATGATGGCTTTCGT
>CAJWDO010000062.1 GCA_913031555.1 uncultured Alphaproteobacteria bacterium
TGGGGGGTGCTTGCGGCTCGGACCTCGGGCGGGTGATGGATGGGTGGAGGAAGTGAAGCATAATTTTGTTTAGGCGTGTTGGAGGATCCAAATCCTGCCCTCACAAATGACTGTCATGATTCACACACCATCTGACTATCGTCCTATCGACGCATATAAAGGCCAACAAACAAGCCACGAGGTGGCGGAGGTAATCATCGCGCACCAAACAGCGTCAATTACAGAGCGCGCGTATAGCCACACTGACTTCCTCGAGCAAAGAGGTCCGCTCATAGAAGCGAGGGAGCAATATTTAACGGGATAGCCTTATAGATCACTGGAGCGAATATTCAAAATCACAATCTGTGGTTTGTTGCGGCCATTATGATAAAAGACGAATTGCCGACCCAAGTGTTCAGCGACGGTCTAAGAAAAAATCAAAATTTATTGTTCCTGCGTACCGGATTTCCGCAAATCGGGCCGAAAGATTTTCATTTCATCTCTATCAACCCTTTTTCAAGGAGATACAGATGAAATCGAACAAGCCTCTTTCAGCGCTGATTGCAACAGGCGCTTTGTTCAGTGCGAACCTCGCCGGTGCCCAAACCATCAGCGATACGCGCACCGGTTATGTAACGGGCGTCGAGACCGTCTGGACGCATCGTGTCATTCACGAGCCAGTGACAACGACATCCTGTCATACGACCCAATCGCATGCGGGCGGGCAGGGCAATGTAGGTGACATGGTCATCGGCGGGTTGGTCGGCTCTGCGATTGGCAACAAGTTGAGCGATAATCATGGTGCCGGCTCTCTAGGTGCGCTGTTTGGTGCTGTCGCTGCGATGGACAAGTCACCGCGCCAGCGCCGGGTCTGTCGTGACCGGACAAGCTATCACCAGAGGACCGAGAATGTGGCCGACCACTATCTGGTCCATGTGCGCGCCGATGGTCGCAGCCTGACATTTCGCTCGAACCACCGCTACCGCGTGAACCAACGTGTCAACCTCTCCGTGTCCTCGAATTATGGGCTCCTGCGCTGACGTCAACGCAGTCACATGACCCGTAACCCGAACGCTTCAAACCAAAAAGGAAGTTTTTCATGAACCGTCTATCCATTCCCCTTATAGCACTTGCTGCGCTCAGCGTGGCTGCCTGCCAGCAGACGGTGCTGACATCATCCGCGCCGACAATTTCGGTCATTGATCGTGCTAATGAAATGCAAAATGTGCTGAATTTCGATTCCTGCCTGAGCAACGGGCTGGAACAGGACGCACAGGCGGCGGCCAGTGATGAGCCTGGTCAGTATCTGGCCAGCGCAAAAACCCTTGCCGGATGTGATGCAAAGCTTCGTGATTCCGCCTCGCTCGTGGATATCGATCAGCGCATGCAGGCAAAGGCCCTCGCGGTCCAAAACTATATCAAGGGCGGCGATATCCAGAATGCCCGGCTGGCACTGATGGATTTTGAGGCCAGCTTTGATGGCGCCGACCTCATTTTTGCCGATGGCAGTTCGTTCACCGACACCATGCATGTGCTGTTGCACAGCTTTGATGACCGTGTCGGGTACAAGCTGGCCTCCCTGAATGCCCGCCGAAAGGTCAAGGACGAGGTGCGCCGCGCCTGGTACTGGCAGAACAACTGAAACGGTAGAAAGGATCCCCTGTCATGAAACAGAACGGCATGAGACACGGACGTCACGTCCTCCCGCCCCGCAAGGCGATGATCACGGTGGTAACGGGCCTGGCCTTGCTGGCTGCTGGTCCGGCACTTGCCTCCAACAGTCATGGTTGGCAGCCACAGATCAGCGAAAAGATCCTCGTGCTGCCACAAAAGCATCTGGAGCGCGCGGTTCAGCGGGACTTCGCCGCTTCGCCACTCGCCAGCGACATGCTGGATATTGATAGTCAGATCGCCACTGAAGTCACAAATATCCAGTCATTGAGCGAGAGCCAGCATCTCTATGAAGGCGATGTGGCTATGGAGGTCAAGCATCAGGTACTGGCAGGTAAGCGTGCCTATATCGGCCTGATGGGTGACCAGATCTCCCTGAAGCGCGAGAAATTGGAAACCCAGCTCCGTCTCTATCGACATCTGGCCCGAACAGCCCGGCGCAACGCCAGCAACCTTGAAAACCAGCGCGAGGTTGCCACTGCCATTGATACCGCCCAGCAGCGGGCCGAGAAGGTCGAGAGCACCTTGCGAGAGGATCTGTTCTATTCCACCAATCTGCCTGAAAGCAAATTTGGCGAGGACTACGCCGCCAACCGGCAGGCTATCGTGTCACTCCGCGCCGCCATCGCCAACCATCCGCTGAACCGGGCCGCCGACGGCGTTGATGCGCCGCGGAACAAGATCGAGGAGTTGCAGCGGCTGGAGATGAATGTTGAAGCACAGCTGGCCATTCTCGACATGGAGGATGAGGTGCTTGGCCACATGGCAAAGCTTCTGTCTCTCGATGCCATGGCGTTTGCCGAAGAGGTTGCGGAGCGCGCCTATCTGGAAAATGAACAGATGCTTGATGCGCCTGATTTCAGATCTCCAGCGGCCGGCGTGAAGCTCTTCGTGAGTTTCTGATGTCGTTACCACTGCAATCACCATCGATCCATTTGGAAAGGAAATCGAACATGACACGTCACATTATCAAATCCTGTCTCGTCGCGGCGGCACTTCTGACCAGTGCCCCGGCCTTCGCGGGGTCACTTGAAAACCTGGAAAGGGAACGCTCCATCATGGTCTCATATCTTCTTGATGCGGACCTGAATGTGGCGCAGCGCGAGGAAAAAATAGCATTCTCGAAACGCCGCCTGGCCGATCTTGAGCGGATTGCGTTGAAAGACAAGGCGCTGAAGGAGTCACGCAGTCCGCTGGTTCTGAAGGTGTTCAAGAATTACGAGATGTCGTTCCTTGTGCATTCCGCTGCCGAGTCGGGCCGGTCAATGCCAACGCACTGGCTGGAAGGTATCGGCCTGTCCACCAGCGATCTGCTGAATGCGCGGTCGATGAAATGACCGCTCTCGTCCTCAAGGCAAGGCGTGGCATATCGCCGATCAGCCATGTGGCAGGGCGGTTTGGGCTGACGATGCAGGCGGTCAGCCTGTTTCTGGGGCTTGTCGTGATTGTCATCGCCATGGCCAACCTTGCCACTGGCATGACACCGGCACAGATCCTTGGCTGGAGCCTGGAGATGCTCGGTGGTGGCTTCCTGCTGCTGCTTTCGGCACTCGTCATCACCGACATTTTCTGTTGCGTGCGGATGATTGACAGCGCGCATCACGCCGAGACGGACCTTGAACGGCAAAAATGGGTGCAGGCGGGACTGCAGGCATGCAACGGGATCGCCACGCTGGCCCTGACCTTTACGCTGCTCGGGATCAGCCTTGGTATCGGCCAGCTGTCGAACAGCAGTCTCACTCCCGACAGCATCGACAAGGTGATCGCCACGCTGACTGATGATTTCAGCATGGCCTTCCTGACCTCGGTGATCGGATTGCCGCTCTCGGCCATTCTGCGCACCATCCTCATTGTCCTGAATGCCTCACTGGCGCTTGGCAGCACTTCGGTTGTCTATCCGGACAGCAGCGAGGTTGATGCCGGTGCCCCTGTTACCTCTTCTTGAACCGGAGACCAGTTTTCATGCGATACCTCATCTTCAACATCACCGTCCTCTCGGCGCTTGGCTATTTGTTCATGGCCTCGCCGGAACAATCCTTCACCAGCTGGGTCGGCAAGGCACCGCAGATGTACGACGCGGCGAAAACGGCTGGTCGTGACGGCGCAGCCGGAAGTGATTCCTCCGAAACCGCCGGCACCGCGCTTCTCGAAGCCATGGAGCCGGTGGTCGAGGAGGTGCTGTCATCACCCAAAGCGCCGACGCCGGAGCAAATGCCAGTTGGGAGCTGGGCCGACGCGCCGCTGGTGGAGGCGTCCAATATGCAGACGGCCGAGGCCGCGCAGATGGATGTTGATGCTGGACGAGACGTCGAACCTGTCACGATACAGGACATCGAGACGATCATTCGCACCCTTCTGGAAACCAGGGTGGCCGAGGCCGGTGACCGGGACGATGGCATGGCTTCGGCAACCGAGGCTATCAAGGCGGTCCCGACGGCGGTTCCCACGGCAGCCCCGACGGTGGCCACATTGAGACAGGATGCGGCGGCCGAGACAGCTCCGGATGGTGAAGCCATACCCCCCTCATCACCGGGCCCAAAGACACTGGCGACGACACCGGCAACACCATCGCAGGCCAGCCCTGAAGCCGGACCCCGCATTGGCAAAGCGCCGAGGGACACGCAACTGGCCAGCAAGGCCGTGGCCCCCTCGCAGGCCGATTCCGGCGAGATGAGCGATGCCGATATTGCCGCTGCCTTTGCCGAGCTTCAGCAGTCGGCAGCCGTACAGCCATCGCGGACGGACCAGTTGCCATTAACCGATATGGCTGCTGTTACCGAGGCGGCGTCGAACGGGGATTCTGCCAGTAATTTGGCCAGCCTGCCGGCCGCAGAAACTGCGCCCGTCTTCATGTCGCCGCGGCAACGTGCTGACAGCCTCAATTTGATGGTTGAGGAGCTGCAACTGATGTATCTGGAACGGGCCGGTGGTTGATCGGCGTAATCTCACAATCCCGATCAATCTGGGATTCCTTGCGGTTCTGGTGGCGCTGTCGGCGTTTGTTAACGACGCGCCTACGGCACTGGTGGCTGAAAAGCAGGCGCCGGCGTCACCAGTTGACACCATGCCGCCCCCACCCGCGCAGCCTGTCGAAACCCGTCCGTCTGCCGGCCAGCCATTTGCCGGGCAGGCGGTACGGCTGAGCGCGCTGTCGATGCCTGCGCCGCCGGAGCTGCCAATGGCGGCGGCCGAGAGCCGGAAAACGCCGGTCAAGGATGTTCAGCGCCGGGAGAGCACAGCCCAGTCCAGTCCCGTTCCAGAGGTCGCAACTTCACAGGTGGCGGAGTTGGCGGCACCTTCGGTTCAGGCACCACCAGACCCGATACCGCCGGCACCGGTACCGAGTGAGCCACCATTGGCGCCACTCACCCCTTTGGTACCGGCTTCAGCAGATCTGAAACTGGCGGCACTGACACCCTCGGTCCCGCTTCCGGCGAAGCCACTTCCAGCAATCGAGAGCCCGCGGCCACTGATGACGCCGAAAGCAGGATCTCTGGCGCCAAGACCTGAACTTACACCTTTGGGACAGGTGCCGCGGCGGGCAGTGCCGGCCGCCTCCAGCGTTGATATCACCCCGCTTCGCCCCGTAGCACGCAAGGCGCCGGATCACAAGCAGGTGCCGGACTCCACCCCGCCACCCGTAATGCCGATCGAGGTGGCGGCGGCGGTCAGCGCGCGCCCGGAGATCGTAGCAGCGAAACCTGAGGACACACGCCCTCGGGCAGTCGATCTGCAGGTGGCGGAACAGCTCATGGACAGTCAAGGTCAACAGCTGTCGCTGGAGTTTCTCTGGCCCGCTGATCGGCGCAGCCATGCCCGAATCTATGCGAATCTCACGCAATGTCTTGGTGTGGAAAACGGTGTTATTGACAGCAACAGAAAGGTGCATCTTGGTGCTGGTGGTGGCAGACGTTTCAACGCCGCCCTGCATTCGCCTTTCATGCGGCTTGTCGACCAGCCGGTCGACCCGCGAGAGCGCCGGATTATTGAACGCCTTCGCAATGGTCAGCATGGTGATGCCGGTGGTGGCATGGCGGTGCGGGTTTTCAGGCGTGCGCATGACATGCGTCTGTTGGCGGCGCTGAACCGGGCTTTCGGGGGACTGCCCTCGGCAGGTCATGTGACGGCCGAATATGAAATGGATGGAAGCCGCCTGTATCTTGCCAAGCTGACGCTGGATGGCAGAGCTTATGATGGGCGTGTGCGCCTTGGCCGGGACGGATGCGCGTAAAGTCTACTGAAAATCGGCAGTCTCCGGCTGCCGTGCGACCACAACGCCGATCCCGCTTCCCGTCAGGCGTTCGATATTGGCCTTTGTGACCGGGCCGTCCGGTGTTTGGATCAGGTTCTCGAACCATTTGCGCCAGCCGAAATCAGGCCGGTCCGAGACCACGGCATATAGCGTCAAACCGTCATTCGTGACCGCAAAGGGGGGCGTCTGGAACCTGTCGCCTGGCTGGAGGTCGGCACCGCTACGGAACTTCACTTCCGGTGTGCCGGCGACCCCTTCGCTTGTCACCGCAAGCCAGACCCGCACCTTGTTGGCGAAGCTGTTTTCCACTGTCAGCCGCACCTGGCAGCCAGCGGCCGGCAGCATGGGAAACACGGTCTCTATACGCTGTCCGGCAACAAGGGATTCCCGGCATGCCACATCTATGTCCGAATCAATGGTGGCGTCTGATGCCGTCTTCTGCGAGGCATCGTCCGTGCTGATCGTGATATCAAGCGCCTCGGCCAGCTGCTTCGACCGGCTGCCGAGATAGAACACCTCGAAGAAGTAGAATGCATTTGTCACAACCCAGTTCTTGCGGGCCAGGTTGGTGCGGATTTCCATCAGCAACGCCCGATGTTGCCCAGCCTGTTCATAGGTGATCGCGTTTCTCAGTGCCTGAACCGGAAGGTGATAGGCAATCAGGCCAAACATCGCCGCACCAAGGCCGACGCCAATGAGCAGGCGCGCGCGGCGCCGGCCCTGCGGTCGCGCGACGGGTGCCGTGGTGGTGGGTGGCATGGCAAGCTCGAGGCCGATCCCGGCGATGGCGTCACGGACGGTGTCCGCGGCAATGATGTTCCAGTCTTCTGGAACCAGATCAGCGATATCCTCGAGATTGGTCGGGTGCAGCAGCAGGGTGACCCGTGTGCCACCATCATGCATTTCCTTTAGCAAAGCACAGGATTCATTGAATTTCTGACGCATATGATCAACCGGTCGGATATCGAGGGCGGGCGTCACTTCACCGCTTGCCCATACTGCCCCTGATGCTGACGGACCGATCCGTGTGCTGGTAAGCCGATCGGCCGCATGCAGAACATGCGCCAGCAACAGGCCGAGTTGCCAGCTATCTCCCTGTGTTATCGGCTTGTCGAGATCGGTCCGGTATGACCCCTCACCAAGAAGTTTCTCAACAACCCCGGTTGGCCGGCGAACGAACTGGTCATAGCCGGTGCTGACCGGAAGCGCCTCAAAACTGCCTTCTATACACAGCACCGAGCGTATCTCTGGTGCTTCCTTTGTGATGGAGAGGATTCGGGCAGCGCCCCGGGTTGTAGGGATAAAAACCTTGAAAGGGTTCACCGGATAAAGAACTCCGTTTCCGGGTCGCGGAAGGCCTGCACGATATCGTGAGACTGGTCTAGCATGATTTGAATGGTGCCATCCATCACTTCGGGCAGGCGCAAGACCGTGAAGTGCCCGTCACGGTCGGCGAACAGCATGCTTGGCACCGACCCGTCATGATGGGTCTCGCCGCTGCTGACCCCGGTCTGCGCCAGCGCATGGAATTTCAGCTGCAAATAGACAATGCCATCATCCCGCGAGGAGGGGGACATGATGAGATCGAACATCGGGCCGGGCCGTGTTGTCGGCCCGCCACTGTCGTGTGATGCAGCGGCCGCCTGTCGGCCCTGGTAAGCCACCGCCACACCGCGCATGATGTCGCGGAATTTGCGGCGCTGGTTGAAATCCTTGGAAATACGATTGAGAAGGTCCTGTGCGTCGCCGTCGAAAGTGCCGGTCGCCAGCTGATGCATCACCCGGAAGGGCACCGGGGCCGGGCTCGAGCCGGTTTCACCATCCGCAGCTGCTTTGACAAGTGCGGCCTGCACCGCCGCGACGGATAGCTGGTTGGCGAGGCGCCGTTCGGCTATATCGCGATCAACAGGCGGTGTGTCGGAAGGTGTGGTCGGTTTCATGCTGAAGTCTCGTGAAGCTGGGAGAATTGTCTTGCGAAGACCACCAGATCGTCTGCGCTCTGCGATTCAAGCGCCGGATCAGGCCGGTTCAAGCCGGCCAGATGACGGGCCAGTTTCATTAGACGATCACCGCCACAGGCCAGCGCATGCAGCCGGTCCGTGGCAGCCTCGATGGAGGTAATCTCGTTAGTCCCGGTTTTGGTCGCATTTTCGTCGCTTCGAAGCCCCTGGCGCCGATAGGACTGGGCGACACGTTTCATATTCTGGCGAATGCGGGCTGTCGGGCTGTCGGACTGTAGGCTGTCGATATGGGCCAGCACCTTCTCGGCTAGC
>CAJWDO010000063.1 GCA_913031555.1 uncultured Alphaproteobacteria bacterium
GGGGTGCTTCTCCTCAAAACTTACACCCATGTTAGACGCGCTCATTCGCTCCGTGAGGCGTCGCGTCTGGACTTCTAAGAGATTCCTACCGTTTACCTTTTAGGCTTTACGGAAATAATAATTCTAATTTGGATAAGGTATGGCGACTGGGTGGGTTTATGTTATGAGTAATTCATCAATACCCAATCAAGTAAAGATAGGTTGGACTAGCAAGTTGCCTAAAGTGCGCGCTAAAAAGCTTCAGTCAGAAGGTGTGCCAACCCCTTTCAAAGTCGAAACTGCAATGCTGTTTGCAAATAAAGCAGAGCAAATTGAAAAGAAGACACACTATATACTCCGAAGGACTCGGGTTTCATATAATCGGGAGTGGTTTGAGTGTGACGTTCCAGCGGATATGTCTATTGACGTAGAACCTCTTACTTCTTCGGGCATCGGTGGGGGAGTTCCCGCTCGGGCTTTGGCTTTCGCAGTCAGGCAAGAGGCGCACGCTGCAGGACGTGCCGTTCTCGGCAATTTCGTCGATGACGGCAGCTTCGCCGCCCTCGTGATCACCGACGACGGCAAGGTCGAGATCGATCCCGCGCTCGAGGAGCCGCCGGACACTTCGGATGACCGCACCCACATCCTTGTCGTGGTGCCATCGCTGATTCGACACCACGAGCGGACGTGGCGCGCCCGTCGGCCGAGATCGCAGCTCGCGGATGTCGACACCGGGGTGCTCGATGCGCAGCTTGGCGTCGAGCGCCGCCCGTTCGGGCTCATGGCCGTGGTCGGGTACCGAGGCGAGGAGTCGGTCAAGACCGGCAAGGAGTTCGTCTCGTTGGAAGTCGCTGTTGCACCAGATCTCGTCAGCGACGACCAGACTGCGCCACTGCGTCCATGCAAGCCCGGTATCGAGGGACTCGCCGGGCTGACGGGGATAGGTCAGCTGGTTCTCGTGAAGGTACTGCACCCAAGTCGCTCCGGGCAGATCGACCATGCCGCGGAACGCAGCGAGGTCAAGCATGTTGGACGCCACGACCACATCGACGGACGGACGGGTGGTCTCGGCGAGGCGCCGAGTCAACGACACCGAGCTGCCGCGCATCCGCCAGCGCCAATGTCGGCGTCAGCCCCCCCATATACATCACATCGGGTTGCATCACGTCGACAACATGCCTTTCGGCCATGTCGACCCAGTGCCGCATGTCGCAATCCTGTTCACCACCGGTTACGTCAATCTCCAGCGCCTGCGTAACCTGGCGTGTCAGATCGGGCCGCCAATAGGGGCATGGCTCCTCATAATGGGTGATGCCGTTCGCCTCCAGCATGCGGCCCACCTCGATGGCGCGCGGCACGTCAAAGGCGCTGTTGGCATCGACCATCGTGACAATGCCGGGGCCAAGCGCGCGCGGCACAGCCTCCACAATCGCCTCGGTGCGGCCAGGCCATTCATCCATGCCGCGTCCGCATTCGGCGCCGACCCGAAACTTGAAGGCATCAAAGCCATAGTCGTCACGAAGCCGGCACAGCCGGTCGGCCTCATCCTCGGGCGTGATGTCGCGTTTCATCGACGAGCCATAGGCCCGTACCCGCCCGGGGCCACCCCCGATCAGGCTGGCGACAGGCCTTTCGACCATGCGGCCAAGAAGATCCCACAGCGCGGTATCGAGGCCGGCAAGCGCGCGCCGCACATAGGAGCCGGGGAATTTATGCTCACGCTCATGGACAAACCCCGCCAGATCCAGGAAATCCGCCACCGGATGGTCACCATCGATGACACGGCCAAGCACCCAGGGCGCGACCTGCCGGTGCAGCACCTGCGCGGTGATGTCGGCATGATAGGTCGACATCTGCCCCCATCCGGTCTCGCCACCATCGGTTGTCACTCTCACAAACCCGACATCGGGCGTGGAAAATGTCTCAACTCGTGAAATCCGCATATCCGTTACCCCTGCTCTTCCTTCCGGCACGCATTTGTGAGGAGAAGAGTGGCAACAGCATCCCTGACGCACAAGGCGTATCAACTCGGATTATGCCAAAATTTCACGAAAATACTTTCCCCCACTATTATCTATTTTGACAAAATATAAGTCGATTTAATCTAATTTAGTCTAATTTTTAGTGATATCTTGCCGTTATATCAAAATTTTATGCGTTCAAAGGAGAGGCTTTATGAGAACTCTTATCATCACGGCCGCGCTGAGCCTTGCCATTACCACCCAGACAAATGCCCTGACCTTTAAAAAAGGTGAGGTCCTCGGAGCCGATGGTGAAGTTTACCACGGAGCCTCACCGGACCAGATGGAACGCCTCATCGAACAGGCCAAGGAATCCGGTGATGTCGGCGGTGTCACAGGCACCAATGTCTTTGTCGTTGTCGGCGAAGACGTGACCTTCATCCCTATCAGTGATTTGCGCAACCTGCCGAAAGAGGCACAGATCAATGTCATCGGCGACGCCGTGGTCTAGGACCTGACAGGCAGCGAAGACGTGACCTTTGAACAGGTCAACACGGTCAACAAGTTTTCCGCGGAGACCGGTATCACTGTCGAGGAGATCCTTGCAGATGGCGACATTGCAGGCATCGACCCTGACATCATGAAGCAGATTGAGGCCATGTCCGCCGAAACCGGCATATCCATCGACAATCTTGTTGCCGTAAACAGCGTGATTGAGGCCATGCCGGAAGGTCAGGCCAACCAATTCATCGAGGATCTTGGCGATCTGGTTGACAGCGGCATGGCGGAACAGGTTGACGCATTTCTTGACGATCTTCGGGATATCGAAGGCGCGATGGACGCCATCACCGAGTTCGACAGCTATGAAAGCTGCGTCGCCGGCGGTGGCGGTGCCACCTGCGATGCCATCGAGGAAGCCATGAACGAGAATGACGTCTAGGCGATCATGCCAGATTTCAAAAAGGGGCCTCCGCGGCCCCTTTTTTCATTGCCGCCCCCACCCCGTCTTCAGGCCCGCCATCAGGCCCCAACATCAGAACCTATATCCACCCTTGCATCCGCCGGTGAAATTCAAGATGCTGGCGCACCAATGTCAGATGAATCCGTAAAGTCAGTGGAAAATGCCATGAGCAACGTTATCGAATTTCTTGCAACCCGCCGGTCGGTGACCGCCAAGACCATGCAGGTCGGCCGTGTCAACCCGAAGCATCTTGAGCAGATCCTGACCGCCGGCATCCGCGTGCCTGACCATGGCGCGCTGAAACCCTGGAAACTTGTCGTGATCAACGGTGAGGCACGCGCGCGGCTTGACCACGATGTCATCCATGCGGAATTCATCGCCGCCAATCCTGACGCCAAACCGGAGGTGGAGGCCATCGAGGCAGGCCGTCTGCAGCGCGCCGATGTGGTGATTGCGGTCATTTCATCACCGGTTGAACATCCGACGATCGACCCGTGGGAAATGCAGCTTTCGGCTGGCGCCGTCTGCACGACACTGCTTTATGCCGCGCAATCCTTCGGCTATGCCGCGCAATGGCTGACCGAATGGTATGCCTATAATGACCGCATGCTAACCGAACTTGGCGGCACCCCGGGGCATGACCGGATTGCCGGTTTTATCTATATCGGCGAAAAGGTGAAACCGCCAATGGAACGCACCCGCCCCGATCCGGCCACCGTCATCTCCCGGCTCTAGAGACGTGTCTGCCCGGCAGACACACAGTCACTCGGGCGATGTGAAATCGGGTGGCTTGAACGCATCGTGCGGCGGGTTGTCGTCCTCACAGCGCGTCACCTCGACAAGACAGCTATGCGCGGCAGGTCCCTGCGACAATGGCGAGGTCCCGATGTCGGGCGTCAGAATGTTCGGGTTGCCATGCCGACAAAGCCCGGTTTCCGGACAGGGGTCGAACCAGGCACCGGTACTCATCATGACCACACCCGGCATCACTTCCGGGGTGATGACAGCGCCGCCAAGGCAGGCGCCCCGATCATTGCTGATCCTGACGATGTCACCGTCGCTGATACCACGTTGCGCCGCGTCCTGAGGGTTGATCTCGACCGCCTCATGCCCGCCTACCTTGGCGCGCGATGAATGCGCGCCGGGATCAAGCTGCGAGTGCAGTTTGTTGCGCGGCTGCTTGCCAAGCAGATGCAGCGGATGCGCCGCGGTCGCATTGCCAAGCCATTCGTCGGGTTCGTTCCAGGTGGCATGGCCGTGACAATCGGCATAATCGAATGACGCCACCCTCTCAGAGAACAGCTCGATCCTGCCACTTGGCGTTGCCAGCGGATTCGCCTCGGGGTCGGCGCGGAAGGCACTGAACAGCACCGGCTCATCCGGCGGCGTGTCGTTCCTGTGATATTCAGCCGCAACCAGATCCTCATATGACGGCAGGTCAACCCCACTGCTGGCCGCCCGGCGGCGCGACTGGTCCCATAGATGCCTTACCCATTCCTCGCCGGAACGGCCTTCGCAGAACTGCTCCTCACACCCCATGGCGCGGGCGATGCCAGACAGAATGTCGTAATCGTCTCGCGCCTCGCCGCACGGTTCCATGGATTTCGCCATCGCGATGACATAGGGGTCGCGCGGCGTCATGCCGATATCGGTTCGCTCCAGCATCGTCGTGCAGGGCAACACGATGTCGGCCCGCTTGGCGGTGGCGTTCCAGCACCAATCATGCAGGATAACGGTGTCGGGACGTTGCCAGGCCTGTTGGAGCCGGTTCAGATCCTGATGATGATGAAAGGGGTTGCCGCCGGCCCAATAGACCAACCGGACATCCGGGTAGCTATAACGCCCGCCATTATAGTCGAACACCGCCCCCGGGTTCAGCAGCATATCGCTGACCCTCGCCACCGGAATGAAATCGGCAACGCTGTTCCTGCCCTGTGGCAGTGCGGCATAGGGAACATGACCAACATTGTTGCCAACATAGTTGGCGATGGCATAGCCGAAACCGATCCCGCCACCGGGCGTGCCGATCCGGCCAAGCATGGCGGCCAGAGAGATTGCCGCCCAGAAGGGCTGTTCACCATATTGCTGACGGGTCAATGACCAGCTGATCGAAACAATGGTGCGCTTCGACGCCATGGTGCGCGCAAGGTCCAGAATCACGTCAGTAGTCACACCGGTCAGGCCGCTGGCCCATGCCGCATCCTTGCGGATTCCGTCGGTCTTGCCATCAAGATAGGCACCAAAAATGTCATACCCCGCCGTATAGCGGGCCAGAAAACCGTCATCGACCAGTCCTTCGGCGCGCAGGGTCTGGCACAGCGCCAGCATCAGCGCGGTATCGCTGTTTGGACGAAGCTGGATGGTGCGCGGTTTTGCCGGCGCCTCGAGATCAAGCTCACGCGGCGAGATATTGACGAATTCGACGCCCGCCGCGACGGCAGCGGCAAACCCCTCGCGCTGGACATGGCATCCGGTGCCACCATTACCCATCTGCCCATTGCCAAGCGCCAGCCCGCCAAAGGCCACGAACATCTCGCAATCACTGGCGATATTGGCCCAGCTTGTATGCTGCGGCAGCAGCTTTGTGAAACTGCCGAGGACATGCGGCACGATTACCTCGGCGGCGGCATAGCTGTAGGTGTCCCGCGATCCTGTATAGCCGCCGATGCAGTTCAAAAAGCGATGGATCTGGCTCTGCGCATGATGAAACCTGCCGGCGCTCGCCCAGCCATAGGACCCGGCATAGATGGCGCTGTTGCCATGGGTGGCACGCACACGCTCAAGCTCCGCCGCGACAAGTCGCTCGGCCTCGTCCCAGCCGATCTCGACAAACGGCTCATCGCCGCGCGCGCCATCAGCCGGCCCCGGACCGTTGTCAAGCCAGCCACGCCGCACCGCCGGTCGCCGGATACGCGTCGGGTGATCAAGCAATTCGACCAGCGACGACCCGATAGGTGAAGGGTCACGATCCTCGGCAAAAGGGGTCAACCCGGTCACCCGTCCATCGCTGGTGGCAATCTTATAGGCGCCCCAATGCGTGCTTGTCAGCGGCATAAAAAATCTCCCTGCGGGCATCAGGCCATGATTGACCCGGCAAGGCAATAGAGGCGCGGCTTCACGCTAATTCATCACGCGGCGGGAAGCGCGTTTGTGCCGCCGCGACGGTCCAGTCGATATGATTGCGGACATATTCCTGGGCGGCGTTGCGCGGCGGTGTGTAATCCCAGTCGGTACGCTGCCCGGCCTGCATCGCACTGTGAACGACACGACGCGCCGTCTGGCTGGCAATGACATCGTCACGAAGCGCGGCGCTGTCCCATCTTTCAGCGACCTCGTTTGCGAAACCCGCGACAATGTCGGCACAGGCCGGATCCGTCGCCAGATTGGCGCGTTCATGTGGGTCGTCCGACAAATTGTAAAGCTGCGGGGGGTCATCATCGCAATGGATGTATTTCCAAGGTCCCCGGCGGATCATGAAGACCGGCGTTGGCGTCATCTCGGCGCAATACTCGCCGATGACAAACCCGTCATCCTCATCCCCGCCACGCGCCATCGGTGCCAGTGATCGACCATCGACCGACTGGCCCATCGGCAGGTCACCCGCGCCGGCGAAATCCAGCATTGTCGGCAACAGATCGACAAGCGAACAGGGACTGTCGATCCTGCCGGCCGCGATGCCGGGCCCGGCCATTACCAGCGGCACCCGCGCCGAATGTTCAAAGAAGCTCATCTTGTACCAGAGCCCGCGCTCGCCAAGCATGTCACCATGATCGGAGGTGACGATGAAAATCGTGTTGTCGAGCTGGCCGATCTCATCGATCGTGCGGACAATCTCACCAATTTTGCTGTCGAAATAGGACACGTTCGCGTAATAGCCGCGACGCGCCCGCCGGATATCCGCCGCCGATGTCGTGGCCGCACTGGCACCAATCCCGTCCAGAACGCGGACCGAAAACGGGTCGGCCTGCACCGCGCCCACACCTGTCTCCGGCATATCGATTCCGTCATCAACATACTGGTTCCAGAATTCCGGCAGCGCCACATAGGGGTCGTGCGGATTCATGAAACTGGCGACCAGCGCAAACGGAGTGTCATCATCGCCAGCCTGATCCTCACAGGCATATTGCATCAGCCTGCGCCGGGTGGCGAAGCCCACCTCTTCGTCATACTCGATCTGAAAGGCGGTGACCGCACTGCCGGCCTCGAACACCGAATCCATGTTGTGATACCAGCGATCGATCCGCTGGTCGGCGTTATGCCAGTCCGGCACCCAGGCAAAATTCGTTGGCGTTGGGGTTGATTTAGAGGGTGATGCGCACAAAAGAGCAAAACTATACGTGAAGATTCCTCAATCGCAGGTTAGCCGTGCATTGGATATCGTCTTGCAAGGGCAAAATCACTTAGAGCCGGCTCAAGCTGAGCAAGAGTACCAGAGTTTATTAGAATGCGTTCAATCCGATGCGCTTTGCGATGAGTTCGAACTCGCCATCAGTTTGCGAAGCGATGCTTTACCAACCTTCAAATTGACTTCCTTCTTTTTATCCGAGGACACCACGGATGCAGCAGAAAAGGGTGTCCTGCGCTATCTAGAGTTGAAGGGCTACGAGGCTCAGCCTTTAAGTGATTTGTTTAGTATCATGAAAAAAGGTGTAACGGAGCCCGGGGTTAAGAAGCAGCCGGTTCATGGTTTAGGAATTGAGTTTCCCATTGGGGAGCAGGTTAAGGTGAACACCTACTTCAATCCGCTGGTTTAGAAGAACTACTTTTCTAGGTGGTCGTTCAAATGCGGCAGCGCTTGGATCAGATAGCCAATCATAGTCCATACCGTCAAAATAGCAGCCACAGAGATCGCAAAATATCCAAGTAAAACTAATTCTGTCTCTCCGGGTTCAGCAACTAGCAGTACAACAACCGCAATCATTTGCGCCCAAGTTTTTATTTTTCCCAAGAATGACACTGCTACAGTATTGGGAGATCCGACTTTAGACATCCACTCACGCAATGCAGAAATTACAATTTCACGACCAATAATGATCATCGCCGGAATAGCGATGAATAATGTTTCATGCACTTCTACCAACATAATAAGCGCGACTGCAACAATTAACTTATCCGCCACTGGATCTAAGAATTCACCAAAGGATGTAGCTAAACCCATTCTTCTCGCAACATAACCATCTATCCAGTCAGTGATAGCAGCAAAGGCAAAAATCGCTGCAGCGGCAATATTACTGAATTCAGAGGACAT
>CAJWDO010000064.1 GCA_913031555.1 uncultured Alphaproteobacteria bacterium
AACCGGCTTGAAACAGCTATGAAGGGTATAGCGTGATGGATATTCGTGCGGCTGAAATTTCAGCAATCCTGAAGGAACAGATCGCCAATTTCGGTAGCGACGCAGAGGTCGCCGAGGTTGGTCGCGTATTGTCGGTTGGCGACGGTATTGCGCGCGTCCACGGTCTCGACGAGGTTCAGGCCGGCGAGATGGTCGAGTTTGAGGGGGGCGTCAAAGGCATGACGCTGAACCTTGAATCAGACAATGTCGGTATCGTTATTTTTGGAGATGACCGCGCCATCAAGGAAGGCGACGTCGTTCGCCGTACCGCGTCGATTGTCGACGCGCCGGTCGGCAAGGGCCTGCTTGGCCGCGTTGTCGACGCGCTTGGCAATCCGATTGACGGCAAGGGGCCGCTGAAGGATGTCACCCGCAACCGGGTTGAGGTGAAGGCGCCGGGCATCATGCCGCGCAAATCGGTTCATGAGCCGATGCAGACCGGCCTGAAGGCCATCGACAGCCTGATCCCGATCGGCCGTGGCCAGCGTGAGCTGATCATCGGTGACCGCCAGACCGGAAAGACAGCGATTGCCGTTGACGCCTTTATCAACCAGAAGCCCGTCAACGAGGCTGCTGGCAAAGATGATGGCAAGAAGCTGTTCTGCATCTATGTTGCCGTTGGCCAGAAGCGTTCGACCGTTGCACAGATTGTCCGCTCCCTTGAAGAGCAGGGTGCGCTGGAATATTCGATCATCGTCGCCGCCACGGCTTCCGACCCGGCGCCGATGCAGTTTCTTGCACCCTACACCGCCTGCACCATGGGCGAGTATTTCCGCGACAACGGCATGCACGCGCTTGTCGTTTATGATGATTTGTCAAAGCAGGCCGTCGCCTATCGCCAGATGAGCCTTCTGCTTCGTCGCCCGCCAGGCCGTGAAGCCTATCCCGGCGACGTTTTCTATCTTCACTCCCGCCTTCTTGAGCGGGCTGCAAAAATGAACGAGGACAATGGTTCGGGTTCATTGACCGCGCTTCCCGTCATTGAGACGCAGGCCGGTGACGTGTCTGCCTATATCCCGACCAACGTGATTTCGATCACCGACGGCCAGATCTTCCTCGAGACAGAGCTGTTCTACAAGGGCATCCGCCCGGCGGTGAATGTCGGTCTGTCGGTCAGCCGCGTTGGTTCCGCGGCGCAGATCAAGGCGATGAAGCAGGTATCCGGCTCGGTGAAGCTGGAACTTGCGCAGTATCGTGAGATGGCCGCCTTTGCGCAGTTCGCCTCGGACATGGATGCCTCGACACGCGCCCTTCTTGAGCGCGGTGCGCGCCTGACAGAGCTTCTGAAGCAGCCGCAATACAGCCCGATGAAGGTTGAGGAGCAGGTCGCCGTGATCTTTGCCGGGGTGAATGGCTATCTTGACGGGATTGAGGTTGGTGATATTGGCCGCTTCGAGTCCGGTCTTCTGGAACATCTTCGCAGTGCCGCTTCCGACGTCCTCGACACGATCCGTGATGAGCAGAAGCTGTCTGACGAAACCGAAGCAAAGCTGAAAGCCGCAATTGAGGCGTTTGGCAAGAGCTTTGCCTGAGGATAGTTGTTCAAACGGATAGGTTGCGGTACGCCGCCGCGTGCTGGAACATGGAGCCTGATGCATGCCATCGTTGAAAGATCTAAAAACGCGCATCAACAGCGTAAAGTCGACGCAGAAGATCACTTCGGCCATGAAAATGGTTGCGGCGGCCAAGCTGCGGCGGGCGCAGGATTCGGCCGAGCGCGGACGTCCCTACGCCGATCGCATGCAGCAGATCATCAATTCGCTTGCTGCCAAGGCCGACCCGTCCTCGGCACCACAGCTTCTTGTAGGCAACGGCCAGGACAAGACGCATCTGTTGGTGGTCGTGTCGGCTGATCGCGGTCTTTGCGGTGGTTTCAATGGTGTGATCACCCGCCAGACCCGCAACGAGGTGGCGCGGCTTCGTGGTGAGGGCAAGACGGTCAAACTGATAATGGTGGGGCGCAAGTCCGCCGACTCGCTGCGTCGTGAGCTTGGCGACTCCTACATCGAGGCGCTTGAAGGCATTCAGGGAACGTCGGTTGCCTTCGCTGACGCCGCATCCATCGGCGAAAAGGTTCGCGCCGGCTTCGAGGCTGGTGAGTTTGATGTCTGCACGGTCATTTTCAACAAGTTCAAATCCGCCATTTCGCAGGAAGTCACGCTGAAGAAGCTCATTCCGGCGGAAGTCGACGAAGCTGCCCCGGCCGGTGACCAGAGCGTGTCCTACGAATATGAGCCGGAAGAAGACGAGCTTCTTGCCGCGGTATTGCCGCGCAACATCTCGACCCAGATCTACAGCGCCCTGCTGGAATCCTCGGCTGCCGAACTGGCGGCGCGGATGACGGCGATGGACAATGCGACGCGCAATGCCGGCGACCTGATCGACCGTCTGACGCTGGTCTATAACCGGACCCGCCAGGCGACAATCACCAAGGAACTTATCGAAATTATTTCCGGCGCCGAAGCGGTGTAACGGACCAGAACTTAATCGCGGAGTAAGGATAAATGGCAAACAATATCGGCAAAATCAGTCAGGTCATCGGCGCCGTTGTCGATGTCGAGTTTGAAGGCCAACTGCCGGCCATTCAGAACGCCCTCGAGGTCGACAATGCTGGCCAGCGGCTGGTTCTCGAAGTGGCTCAGCATCTTGGCGAATCAGCGGTGCGCACCATTGCGATGGACGCGACAGAGGGTCTTGTTCGCGGCGCGGAAGCTACCGATACAGGGGCCCCGATTACCGTGCCGGTTGGCCCGGAAACGCTTGGCCGGATTCTGAACGTCATCGGCGAGCCTGTCGATGAGGGCAAGCCGGTCAAGGCAAAGAAATTCTACCCGATCCACCGCCCGGCTCCTGAATATGTCGATCAGTCGACCGAAGCCGAGATTCTGGTCACGGGAATCAAGGTTGTCGACCTGCTGGCTCCATACGCCAAGGGCGGCAAGATCGGTCTGTTCGGCGGTGCCGGTGTTGGCAAGACCGTCCTGATCATGGAGCTGATCAACAACGTCGCCAAGGCGCATGGTGGTTACTCGGTGTTCGCCGGCGTTGGCGAGCGCACACGTGAGGGCAACGACCTCTATCATGAGATGGTTGAATCCGGCGTGATCAAGACCGACGGTGAGGGCTCCAAAGCGGCACTTGTCTACGGTCAGATGAACGAACCTCCGGGCGCCCGCTCGCGTGTCGCGCTGACCGGCCTGACACTGGCCGAATATTTCCGCGACGAAGAAGGCCAGGACGTTCTGTTTTTTGTCGACAACATCTTCCGCTTCACTCAGGCCGGCTCCGAGGTTTCGGCGCTGCTTGGCCGTATCCCGTCGGCGGTGGGCTACCAGCCGACTCTGGCCACCGACATGGGCGCGTTGCAGGAACGGATCACCACCACAACCAAGGGGTCGATCACTTCGGTTCAGGCCATTTACGTCCCGGCCGACGACCTGACCGACCCGGCACCGGCAGCCTCGTTCGCGCACCTTGACGCGACAACGGTTCTGTCGCGTCAGATCGCCGAGCTTGGCATCTACCCGGCCGTTGACCCTCTCGATTCATCATCGCGCATGCTGGATCCGCGGATCGTTGGTGAGCGCCATTACGGCATTGCCCGTAACGTCCAGGAAGTGCTGCAGCAATATAAGTCGCTGCAGGATATCATCGCCATTCTGGGCATGGATGAACTGTCGGAAGAGGACAAGCTTGTTGTGACACGTGCCCGCAAGATCCAGCGCTTCTTGTCACAGCCATTCCACGTCGCCGAGGTCTTCACCGGATCACCCGGCAAGCTGGTTGGTCTCGAGGACACCATCGAAGGCTTTTCCGGCATCATCAATGGTGACTACGACCATCTTCCGGAGGCCGCTTTCTACATGGTTGGAACCATCGAAGAGGCCGTCGAGAAGGGCAAGAAGCTGATGCAGGACGCCGCGTAAGCGGTCCCGGCACCAAAGGAGACGCGCGTAATGGCGGAAACCACGCAACTTGAGCTGGTAACACCGGCGGACATCATGGTCCAGAAATCGGCCGAGATGGTCGTCGCCCCCGGGGCCGAAGGTCTGTTCGGCGTGCTGCCACGGCACGCGCCGCTGCTTTCTGATCTGGCGCGCGGCATCGTCGAGGTGCATGAGAATGGCAAGATAGCCAACCGATTCATGATTGATGGTGGTCTTGCCGATGTATCGGGTGAATCGGTGACAATCTTGACCGAGCGGGCCGAGGATCTCGACAAGGCAAGCCGTGACGACGTCAAGTCACGGGCTGACGCCGCCAGCGGTGCCGAGGCCGACTTCCTGAACGCGGTGCTTGCCGCGTTATAGACGGCCACAAAGACTGTTTGAGGATGCCCGGCCCAGTGCCGGGTTTTCTTTTGGCCGGGTTTTCTTCTGGTCGGGATTTCTTTTGGCGAAGGTTTCTTTTGGATGGATGCCCGTTCAGCGCTCCAGCAGGCCGGCGAAGGACTCCATCAGGGTGGTATAGACATTGCGCTTGAACGGCACCGCAAGGTCGATCAGCGAGTGAGGGTCAAGCCAGCGCCATTCGCAGAATTCCGGCTCGGCGGTGGCGATGTTGATGTCGGTATCGGTGCCGGTGAATCGCAGCGCCACCCATTTCTGCTTCTGTCCCCGGTATTTGCCGTGCCACAGCCGGTCGGCAAGCGGCAGCGGAATGTCATAATGAAGCCAGTCGCCATGTTCCCGCAGAGGTTCCGCCTTGTTGGTGCCGATCTCCTCTTCCATTTCGCGAAGGCAGGCCTCAATGACCGACTCGCCATGGTCGATGCCACCCTGCGGCATCTGCCAGGCTTCGGCGCGATTATCGATGCGCCGGCCAGCGAAGAGCTGCCGGTCATCATTCAGAAGAAAAATTCCGACGCAGGGGCGGTAACCCCGCTCTGCATAGGGAATATCGCTCATGAGGCCGACTTCAACGCTCCAAAGACCGATACACCGCGGATGAGGTCGAGGGCCCGCGCCAGTTGATAATCGACCTTTGACTGGTCGACGGGCTCTTCAGGCGTGTCGTCCTGCGCGCCGTCCTGCGTGCTGTCCTTGTTGGCGTCCGCAGCATCACTGTTATCATTGCCGGTATTGTCATTGGCGTCATCGTCATCCTCGCTGCCGTCAAGGGCGCCTTTCAGGTCTTCCTCGCGGACAACGCCGCCTTCGACAGGCTCGATTCGCGCCAGTTCGACCTCGATATCAGGCACAATGCCGAGTCCCTGGATGGATACGCCGGACGGTGTGTAGTACCGCGCTGTCGTCAGGCGGATGGCCGAGGTGTTGGAAATCGGGATCACCGACTGGACCGACCCCTTGCCAAATGAGCGGGTGCCGAGGATCACGGCGCGTTTATGGTCTTTCAATGCACCGGCGACAATCTCTGAAGCCGAAGCCGAACCGGAGTTGATCAGAACCACCATCGGCAGACCGCGGGCGATGTCGCCTGGCCTGGCATAGACATGGGATCCACCATCCAGGTCGCGGCCACGGGTCGAGACAATCTCACCCTCCTCAAGGAAGGCGTCTGACACGGACACGGCCTCGGTCAGAAGACCGCCGGGGTTGTTCCGAAGGTCAAGCACGATGCCCTTCAGACTGTCGCCTTCCTCGCGGAAGAAATCATCAACCACGTCCATCAGGCCGGGTGTCGTCTGTTCCGAAAAGGTTGTGATCCGTATATATCCGATGCCGTCGAAGATTTCCGACCGGACCGACTTGATCTTGATGAAGTCGCGGACGATGGTGACGTCGAACGGCTCCAACTGACCGCGCTGTACTTTCACCGTGACTTTCGAGCCAACCTTGCCGCGCAGTCGTTCCACCGCCTCGGACAGTTGCATGCCGATGATGGATTCGTCGTCGACGGCAATCAGATAATCCTCGGGCTGCAGACCGGCGCCCGCGGCCGGCGTGTCATCAATCGGTGAGACGACCTTGACCATGCCCTGTTCCATCGTGATCTCGACACCAAGGCCGCCAAAACGTCCCTTTGTCTGCTCCTGCATTTCCGAGAAATTCTCGGTATTGAGGTAGGTTGAATGCGGGTCGAGCGAGGTCAGCATGCCGGTGATCGCAGCCTCGATGAGGTCGCGGTCCTCGATCTCGTCGACATAGCTTTCGCGGACCCGCTGGAAGATGTCACCGAACAGCCCCAATTGACGGTAGGTATCCTCGCGTGAAGAGGATTGCGCCGTGGTCAGCGTGGGAATAACCAGCCCCGCAACAAACAGGGTGGCGCAGAAGATCGCCACGTGCCAAAGGCGCAAACGGCTGAGATGCGTCCAGTTTTCCATTTCACTCGGCTCCTTGCGGGCTTTCGATTGACAGGGCTAATGTAATGGTGATTGCAGCTTTTGCAACGCGGACGTATGGACGCGCCGCCGCCTCACCTGTCATCAGAAAGATATAATGGTCGACCGGTCATCGCCGCGGGTCGGTCCAACCCCATGAGATCAAGCAGTGTTGGTGCCAGATCGGCAAGCCTGCCATCACGAAGCTTCGTACCTTCAGTCGCACCAACAAGAATTACCGGCACCAGATTCGTGGTATGCGCCGTATGGGGCGAATGGGCGGCATCGTCCCACATCTGCTCGCAATTTCCATGATCAGCGGTAACGATCATGCTGCCATTTCGCGCCAATACCGCTTCGGCCATCCTGCCAACACAGGCATCAACGGTTTCCACTGCCTTGATGGCGGCATCAAGGTCACCGGTATGACCCACCATGTCGGGATTGGCAAAATTCACCACAATCAGATCGTGGTGCTGTCCGGCCAGACTGTCCAGCGCCGCCGACAGGACACCATCGGCGCTCATTTCCGGAGCCAGATCATAGGTGGCGACCTTGGGTGAGGGCACCATGACCCGGTCTTCACCGTCTGCCTGTGATTCATCACCGCCGTTCAGGAAAAAGGTCACATGCGGGTATTTCTCGGTTTCGGCAAGCCGCAACTGCCGCCGGCCTGCCGTGGCCACCACCTCGCCAAGCGTACCCCTGATTGTTTGTGGGCCGAACAATGCCGTCATTTTCGCGTCGAGCGCCGCCGAATAGGAGGTCATTCCAATCGCGGCGGTGAGCCGTGGTGGCGCCGTGATGCCGTCCGCCTCGTCAGGATAGAGCCAGCAGGCCAGAAGCTGGCGCACCCGATCGGCGCGGAAATTGATCATCACCACGGCATCGCCATCGCGCATGCCGTCATAGCCGGCAATGACGCGCGGGGTGATGAATTCGTCACTCTCGTCATTGTCATAGGCATGCTGAAGCGCCGCCAGCGGGTCTGTCGCGGCAGGGTGCTGGCCCGTCGCCTGCACAATTGCCGCAAAGGCCTCTGCGGTGCGCTCCCATCGATGGTCGCGGTCCATCGCCCAATAGCGGCCGATCAGAGTGGCGAAGGTGACATCGCTGGGAAGCGCGGCCAGAAAAGCCGGCAGCGATCCGGCGGCGTCCTTTGGCAACACGTCGCGGCCATCGGTAAAACCGTGTACGACGACATCCGCTCCTGTTCCGGCAAGTCCCATGATCACGGCCAGCATCTGGTCCTGATGCGAATGGACACCACCCGGCGACAGCAACCCCATCACATGAATTCGATTGCCGGTACCGGCAAGCTCAGCCGCCAGTGTGGCCAGCGCCGGATGCGCCGCCAACGACCCGTCGGCCATCGCGGTATTGATTCGCGGCAGATCCTGCTTCACCACGCGGCCGGCACCGATATTCATATGGCCAACCTCGGAATTGCCGACCTGACCTTCGGGAAGCCCGACATCTGGACCGGAGGCGGCAAGCCTGGCATGCGGCCAGCGCACGCTCAGCGAATCAACCATCGGCGTGCTGGCGCGGGCTACGGCGTTGGCTTTTGGTGCCGCGCGAAGGCCCCAGCCATCCATGATACACAGGACGACAGGTGGGTGGGACATGGAGGGATCTGGCATTGACATAATGCCTTATAACGCCCGTCAGATTGCGAGTACAGGCCGTGTTCGTCCCGATAATGTTTCAGGCGCGATGATACGGATGACCGGCGAGGATCATATTGGCGCGGTAGAGCTGTTCGGTCAGCATGGCGCGGAACAGCATG
>CAJWDO010000065.1 GCA_913031555.1 uncultured Alphaproteobacteria bacterium
CTGGAATGATTAGAACCTAGCGCCGTACGGACCCAATATAGAAGACCGCAGCGCAAAGGGGAATAGGCTGATCGGAAATTCCCCCGCCATGCGGCAACCGGCCGCGATTGTCCGTCATCTGGCCAGTATCTTCTGGCCTGTATCCCTTGCCCCTGCCTATTCGGCTGCTACCGGCACTTCCAGCCGTGCGGCAGAGAATTTCAGCTCGGGAATCTTGCCATAAGGATCCAGCGCCGGGTTGGTCAGGAAATTGGCCGGTGCTTCGTAAAAACAGAAGGGCACAAAGATCAGGCCACTTGGCAGTTTCGGATCAATTCGTGCAGCCAGTTCAATCTCGCCGCGCCGTGTCACCACACGGACCAGCGTGCCGGGGGCGACATTCAGGCTTTCCAGTGTTTCGGGCGCCATATGGACTTCCGGTTCAGGTTCCAGGCTGTCCAGCACGGTGGCCCGCTGCGTCATCGATCCGGTATGCCAATGTTCCAGCAGGCGTCCCGTGGTCAGCACAATCGGAAATTCGGTGTCTGGCGTCTCGTTTGGTGGCAATATATCGGCCGGTGTCATGCGCCCACGCCCAGATGCGGTTGGGAACGCGTCGCCAAAAATTACGTCCTGACCTTCGCTTTCTTCGTCGGCACAAGGATAGGTCACGGCGTCTTCTGCCTGCAAGCGCGCCCATGAAATGCCGGTCAGCGATGGCATTACCATCCGCATTTCGCCAAAGATGTCACGCGGGTGGCTGTAGTTCCAGCTTTGCCCCATGCGGTTGGCCAGTTCCTGAATGATCCACCAATCCTGTTGCGCTTCGCCTGGCGGGGCAACGGCAGCGCGCCCGATTTGCACACGCCGGTCGGTGTTGGTAAAGCTGCCATCCTTTTCCGGAAAGGCTGAGGCGGGCAGGATCACATCGGCAAAGGCGGCGGTTTCGGTCATGAAAATGTCCTGCACCACCAGAATGTCGAGATTGGCGAGGGCGGCCCGGGCATGCGCCTGGTCAGGGTCGGACATCGCCGGGTTCTCGCCCATGATATACATCGCCTTGATATCGCCGTCATAGGCGGCATCGGTGATCTCGACAACGGTCAGACCGCGCTCAGGGTCCAGCTCGGCGCCCCAGAATTCGGCATAGCGCCGGCGAGTCTCGTCATCGGTGACGGATTTATAGTCGGGGAAGAACATCGGGATCAGGCCGGCATCCGACGCCCCCTGGACGTTGTTCTGGCCACGAAGCGGGTGCAGGCCGGTGCCGGCCCGCCCGACATTGCCTGTCAGCAGCGCCAGCGAGATCAGGCAGCGTGAATTGTCGGTGCCATGCGTGTGCTGCGAAATTCCCATGCCCCAGAAGATCATCGCGCTGTTCGCGGTGGCATAGCCCCGCGCCACACTGCGCAACGTCTCGGCGTCAATGCCAGAGATTGGCGCCATCGCTTCCGGCGTTGTGTGGGCGGTGCGGGCCTTCAGATCCTCAAAGCCTTCGGTATGCGCCTCGACATAGGCGGCGTCATACAGCCCCTCGGTGATGATGACATTGATCATCGCGTTCAGCATCGCAACGTCGCTTCCCGGCGAAAAGCGAAGTGAGGCGGTCGCGTAGCGGTCAAGATGCTGTCCGCGCGGGTCAAGCACATAGAGCCTGGTGCCGCGCTGCGCGGCATTCTTGATGAAGGTCGCGGCAACCGGGTGGTTCACCGTCGGGTTTGCGCCGATGACGATGATCGCCTCGGCATTGCGGCATTCGGCGAAGGAGGCGGTGACAGCACCGGAGCCGATATTTTCCAGCAGCGCGGCAACCGAAGAGGCATGGCACAGCCGCGTACAATGATCGACATTGTTGGTCCGGAATCCGGTACGCACTAGCTTCTGGACAAGATAGGCCTCTTCATTCGTACCCTTTGCCGACCCGAAGCCGGCCATCGCGGCCGGACCATGTTCATCGCGTACTTCGGCGAGGCGGGTGGCCGCTAGATCAAGGGCTTCTCCCCAGTCGGCTTCGCGGAAATGCGTCATTGGGTTGGCCGGGTCAAACGGCATCGAGGCGGATTTTGGCACGTCCTCACGGCGGATCAGCGGGCGGGTCAGACGTTCAGGGTTATGAATGTAATCAAACCCATAGCGTCCCTTGACGCAGAGCCTTCCCTGATTGGCCGGGCCCTGGCGCCCGGAGACAGCGACGATTTTTTCATCCTTCACCGAGAAGGTCAGCTGGCAGCCGACCCCGCAATAGGGGCATACCGAATCAACCTGCCTGTCGGGTGTGATGGCCAGCATCTGGTCGGCATCAAGCAACGTTTTTGGCATCAGCGCGCCGGTCGGACAGGCCTGCACGCACTCGCCGCAGCCGACACAGGTAGAAGCGCCCATCTCGTCATCGAAATCAAAGACGATTTTCGCCTCGGCACCGCGGCCGGCAAGGCCGATCACGTCATTGACCTGCACCTCGCGGCAGGCGCGAACGCACAGATTGCACTGGATACAGGCATCCATGTTGACGGCAATGGCCGGGTGGCTGCTGTCCGGCTCGGCGGTCCCTTTTGCCGGAAAACGCGCCGACTCCACACCCTGCGCCTCGGCATAGTGCCAAAGTTCGGAGTCCGGATCATGCGCGGCGGCGCGCGCCGGTTGGTCGGCGACCAGAAGTTCCATCACCATCTTGCGGGCGGTCCTGGCGCGGTGGTTGTCGCTATGGACGATCATGCCCTCGCCGGGTGTGCGGATACAGCTTGCGGCGAGGACGCGCTCGCCCTCGATCTCGACCATGCAGGCGCGGCAATTGCCATCCGCGCGGTAGCCGTCGGTGTCCCGATAGCATAGATGCGGAATGTCGGTGCCATGGCGTGCCGCTGCCTGCCAGATGGTCTCGCCATCGCGGGCGGTCACCGGCTGCCCGTCAAGGGTGAAGGTCACATCGGCATTTCCGCCGTTGTTGTTGTCATGGTCACTCATGATCGCCTGCCTTGTGATCGCCTGCCTTGATATCATCGGGGAAATGCGTCATCGCGCTGACCAGCGGGTTCGACGCCGCCTGACCAAGGCCGCAGATGCTGGCATCTGCCATGGTCACCGCCAGCTCGCCAAGAAGCGCTGTGTCGGGGCTGGCGGTGCCCATCATCGCGACGGCTTTTTCGGTGCCGTTGCGACAGGGTGTGCACTGGCCGCAGCTTTCATGCGCAAAGAACTTCATCAGGTTGCGCGCGGCATCCCACATATTGTCCTGATCGGACAGTACGACGACGGCGTGCGAGCCAACAAAACAGCCTTCCTTGGCAAGCTCACCGCCGAAATCAAGGGGGATGTCGGCCTTGCTTGCCGGCAGGATTCCACCGGAAGCGCCGCCGGGAAGATAGCCCTTGAAACTGTGTCCCGCTTCCATGCCGCCGCACATCTCGATCAATTCGCTGACCGTTGAACCGGCTGGTGCGATGACGACACCCGGGCGCGCAACGCGGCCTGACACGGAATAGCTTCTTGGCCCGGGATGACCGTCCTTGCCTTTGGTGTTGAACCAGTCGGCGCCATTCTCGACGATATCGCGAATCCAGTGCAACGTTTCGATGTTGTTGACCAGTGTGGGTCGACCAAAAATTCCCACCTCGGCTACATAGGGCGGGCGGTGTCGGGGCAGGCCACGCTTGCCCTCGATGGATTCGATCATCGCCGATTCCTCACCGCAGATATAGGCTCCGGCGCCGCGCCGAAGCTCAAGCTCGACGTGATCGGCAAGTCCGGCCGCTTTTACAGCCTCAAGCTCGGCTCGCAACAGTGTGATGATCTCGGGATATTCGTCGCGCATATAGATGAAACAGCGATCAATGCCGACAACATGTGCGGCAATCAGGATGCCCTCGATCATCCGGTGTGGATCTGTTGACAGGAAATGCCGGTCCTTGAAGGTGCCAGGCTCGCCCTCATCACCATTGACGGCCATCATCCGGGGGCCTGGCTGGCCGCTGACAATGCGCCATTTCCGTCCGGTCGGGAATCCCGCGCCACCAAGGCCGCGAAGCGCGGCGTCGTCCATTATCACCAGCACCTCGTCACGCGACCTGGTGCCGGCAAGAAGATCGCGAAGCAGGGCATATCCGCCCGCCGCCACATAATCGTCAAAGCAAATGGCACCGGACGGTGGGGCGGGTGAGGGCGTGCTGTCGATACCGGTCAAATCATCAATGCTGGCGGGGGCGACAAGCTGGTGGCCAATGGCGGCGGCCGGAGCCTTGTCGCAGGCACCGATGCAAGGCGCACCGACAAAGCGCACCTTGTCGCTGGCATAGGGTTGCAGCTTTTCGAGAAGCTCCTCACCGCCGGCCATCATGCAGGACAGCGAGGTGCAAACGCGAATGGTGCAGGGGGCCGGGGCATCCTCGCCCTCGCGGACAAGGTCGAAATGATCATAGAAGCTGGCGACTTCCCAGATTTCCGCCATCGGCAGTCCCATCCAGGTTGCCAGCGCCGCCAGATGGCGCGCCGAAAGATGGTGGAACTCATCCTGCAGGCGATGCAGATATTCGATCAGCAGGTCGCGGCGCGGTGCCTCGGGGCCAAGACGAGCCTCGATTTCGCGAAGCGCGGCCGGGTCGGCAAGCCGGCCCTTCGGCTTGTAATTGCCGCGGCCACGGCTGGATTTGCTGCCCTGCCGCCGGTCTGACGGAACGCCTGCTTCGTCCATCTGAAATATCCCCCACTGTCAAACGCGCTGCCAGAAGTGTGATGGGACGCCTCCGTGTTAGTGGCGTGAACACGGGCGCGTACCAACAGGGTCACTATCTCTGCTTGCCTTGCCCTTCACATCACCAATTGCGCCATGGCGTGACGGATACAGGATGATATTCCAACCCGGATGATATATCGGCAGAAACGTAGCCAGGGCAGGGTGCCATTCCGCAGGGTGCCATTCCGCAGGGCGCTAGTCCGATGTTTCTGCCGCCGGCAGATCAACCTTGATAAGTTCAATAATGGCGCAATTTATCATCTGCTTGCCAGCATGGGTGAAATTCACTGTCACATTGTCGCCGACGATCGATTGCACCTGGCCTCGCCCCCAGTCGGGTTTGTCAGGGTGTGTCACAAAATCGCCAAGGCTGAAATAGAGCATAAGGTATGTCCCTGTTGTCCGGTGATGGTGATTGACAAGGACCGGTTGCACAAGAGGCCAACAAGATAAATGAGCCAAAGAAAAGGAGGCCAAAGAAAAGGAGGCCAAAGAAAAGGAGACCTTGAGGCCCCCTTTTGCAATTTGTCCAAGATGTAACGTTCCGTTGCGCCTAACTGGCTGAGAGTGTCCGCTCAGTCGCATGGCGATGGCGATGGCGACGCGGCTGCACGCTGGCAGGGGCCTCGTCGGCATCCATGTCGCTGATGGTGTCCGGAAGTTCGGTCGGTCTATGACTGATTGCCTCGGTTTCTCGCAGGATATAGCCCTGTCCCCACACCGTGTCGATACTGACACCACGCGCCCCGGCGAGTTCCAGCTTGCGACGAAGCTTGCAGATGAGCACATCGATGATCTTCGGCTCCGGCTCGTCCATGCCGCCATAAAGATGGCTGAGGAATGCGGTCTTGCTGAGGACCGAACCCTTGCGAAGCGCGAGAAACTCGACAATCCGGAATTCCTTGCCCGTCAGCGACAACTGCTCACCATTGACCAGCGCCATATGGCGGTTCAGGTCAACCTCGAGGTTGCCGACCGCGACAGTGGCCGAACTGTGGCCATGCGTGCGCCGCATAATGGCGTCGAGATTGGCCAGCAGTTCGAACCTGTCAAACGGCTTTGTCAGATAACCGTCGGCGCCGGCGCCAAGAGCGGCAATCTTGTCATCGGTACTGGCATTGCCGGACACGACGAGAATGGGAACCGGGATGTGGTTCTTGCGGATCAGACGCGCCAACCTGGTGCCATCACCGTCAGGCAGGTTGAGGTCGAGCAACACCGCATCGACAATGTTATGCTTGAGTTCCGCTAGGGCGGTCTCGATGTTGTGTGCCGTCGATTGAAAATGGCCGGCCTCTTCGAGCGTCATGCCCAAAACGTCGGCAACAACAGGATCATCTTCTACAATCAAGATATACATGGCGTGATTTCCTACATCAATATTGGACAGTCTTGTTCCGATTCTCCCGGCTAATTCTCTGGTTGTCTGAACCGTCGAGCTGCCGTCTTCATCGTTAAGTAAACTGTAATTTACCTTGTCCAAACCCTCAATTCACATATGCGTGATTTACTTTTTAGTAACAATAACGGAGAGTTAAAAGCCTTTTTTTACAATTAGCATCATAAAACAGCCCTTGAAGGGCTCCGGTTTTTTGTGTAATCCCAACCCCATGGATTCCGGGCGATTCGTGAAACTGGCGCTCAGCCTTGTTTAGCGGGTTTTCCGTCCGGCAATCCACAAACCAATATCAAAGCGGAAATTCAGTCTTTGAAACGGATGATCAAATGACCGAAAAAGCCAAAAAAACCGCCTCAGGTGCCACCAAGGCGAAAAAATCGAATGTGAAATCCGCCCAAGCTGCCAATGACGGGGCTGCCAACGACGGGGCTGCCAACGTTAAGGCTGCCAACAATAAGGCCGGCAAGAACATGGAAAGCGGTGTGACGGCGACGTCGATCCTGGTGCCGGAAGGGTATCGTCCCAGCGAGGACGAGGAATTCATGAACCCGATGCAGCTTGCCTATTTCAGACAGAAGCTCGAGAGCTGGCGTGCCGAGCTGCTGGCCGAGGCCTCTGAGACGATCACCGATCTGTCGCAGGAAAACCTTCACCGGCCGGACCAGATGGACCGTGCGCAGATCGAAAGCAACGCTACCATCGATCTTCGCACCCGCGATCGTGAACGCAAGCTGCTGCAGAAAATCGAGTCGGCGCTGCGTCGTATCGATGATGGCAGTTACGGCTATTGTGTCGAGACGGATGAACCGATCAATCTTCGCCGCCTCGAGGCCCGACCTATCGCCTCACTCAGCCTGCATGCGCAGGAACGGCATGAACGGATGGAACGAATTCACCGCGACGACTGATCCGAATGGTGTAGTCCGCTCGTTCAGCATGTCTAATATGCCTTGTGCAGAATAAAGCTGTATGATGGCCCGGCAGTCCAACTGGCGGGCCATTTGCAATTGCCATCCTGATTCGGGCCAGCCGATGGTATGGGTGCAGACACACCAATGGCAATCTAGCCCTTTGCGACATTTTACCGGTGCGGCCACCATCCACCCATGATGGGCCTTCCCCTAAAAAATAGAACAAACCATGAAAATGTTCTTGAAAACAGAACAAAACAGGTACACAGTGCAATCAGGTTGATGGCGTGGTGAGGTACACCACAGGTCATCTGGTGTCGGCGGTTTGTAACCCGGCGGTTTGTAACCCGGCGGTTTTTAATCCGGTGGTTCGTAACAGGGCCGTATGGATGGTGGGTCGGCGCCTATTTGGATCATCTGGGGCCGCAACAGGCGGTGCCAACTGCGCCGAAGCCGTCCGCAGTGAGACTTTCCGTCCGGAGAGTTTGCGCATGGACAGGGTTCGGTGGCTGTGCAAGAAGGAGCACTGATATGGCTGGAGTCGTGGTGGACCTGCAAATGAAGAATGATGACAAGACCAAGGCGCTCGAAGCTGCCATTGGCCAGATTGAAAAGGCGTTTGGCAAGGGCTCGGTAATGAAGCTCGGCCAGCGCGAGGCGGCGGCTGATGTTCAGTCGATCTCGACCGGATCGCTCGGGCTTGATATTGGGCTTGGCATTGGCGGCTTTCCGAAGGGGCGGATCGTTGAGATCTACGGCCCTGAATCCTCGGGCAAGACGACGCTGGCGCTGCATGCGGTGGCCGAGGCGCAGAAGGAAGGCGGCAATTGTGCGTTTGTCGACGCCGAGCATGCGCTTGACCCTGCCTATGCGCGCAAGCTTGGTGTGAATATTGACGAGCTGCTGATTTCTCAGCCTGACGCTGGCGAACAGGCGCTTGAGATCGCCGATACGCTGGTAAGATCCGGTGCCATCGACGTCCTGGTCATCGATTCGGTGGCGGCGCTGGTGCCACGGGCTGAACTTGAGGGCGAGATGGGCGATACCCATGTCGGCCTTCATGCCCGTCTGATGAGCCAGGCGCTC
>CAJWDO010000066.1 GCA_913031555.1 uncultured Alphaproteobacteria bacterium
CCGAATTCCTTGATGAGTTCAGCCTTGCGTTCGTTTGTAATCGACATCGAAACCTCCTTTGGTTTCCCCTTCGACATGCGGCCGAAAGGTCAAAGATTGAATACGCGAAGCGGTTGCAGCTGGCCGGACTTTACCGTGACAAGCGCCACAGGATCGTCGCCGGACATCGCCACTCCGGTTCCGGTCGTCGCCACCTCCGCGAAACGCGCCACGGCCGAAGGGCCAAGCGCCGGGAGTGTCTGACCGTGACGGAGTTTTGCCGCCTCGCCCGCCGATACGGGCAACGCCGGGATGTCGTCCAGCGCACTCGTAACGGGCTTGAGATGCTCGAAAGCGGCGGAACTATGCTTCAGCTCCTCCAAAAAAGCCAGCGAAATCGAATCCGCTTCGGAAAAGGGGCCGACAGACAGCCGCCGCAATCGGCTGACATGACCGGCACTGCCAAGCGCCAGCGCGATATCGCGTGCCAGCGAGCGGATATAGGTTCCCTTGCCGCACGCGACAAGGAAGGTGGCGCTGTCATCCGTAACGTACTGAAGTTCCAGCCGGTCGATCTCGACCGGGCGCGGGGCCAGCTCCGGAAGCGTGTCAAGGCCGTCAGCCACCGCCTTGCGGGCGATGTCATAGGCCCGCGCGCCATCGATCTTGATCGCCGAGAAGATCGGCGGCCGCTGCTCGATGCTGCCAATGAAGCGCGGCAGGATCGCGGCAATTTCATCACGCGCCGGCCTGACATCGGATGTCGCGACGGCGCTACCCTCACGGTCATCCGTTGTTGTCTGCATGCCAAAGCTGAGGGTGAAGCTGTAGGATTTGGCCCCATGCATGGCGAAGGACACCGTTTTGGTCGCCTCGCCAAGTGCAATCGGCAGGATACCGGTGGCCAGCGGGTCAAGCGTGCCTCCGTGGCCGGCCTTCGCGGCTGAAAAGACATGCCGCACGATCCCAACAGCGCGGGATGAGCTAAGCCCTTCCGGCTTGTCGAGGATTACCCACCCATGAACAGGATTGCCCTTCCGCGACGCCATGGGTGCCGTACTCAGTCGTCGCTTCGGATGCTGTTGAAAGCGACGTTCAACCGTGCCGCATTCTCGAAACTGTCATCGAGCAGAAATTTCAGCCGCGGCGCCCGTCGCAGATGCACGCGCCCTGCCACCTCGCGCTGCAATACCGGCGCCAGCCTGTTCAACGCCGGCAGTACCGTATCGCTTCGCTCGCCACCAAGCGGCATCGTATAGACACGGGCGCTCGACAGGTCGGGACTGACCGACACCTCGGAAATGGTAATTGGCACGCCATCGAGGTCAGGATCGAAAAACGTGTCGCGGGTCAGAATGTCAGCCAGCGCATGGCGCAGCATTTCGCCTACGCGAAGCTGGCGCTGCGACGGCATATTGGCGGCGACCCGCTTCGATTTTCCAGCCATAAAATCCTCGTTGTCGCGGACAGCGACGGATCAGTCGAGCGTACGGGCCACTTCGCGAAGCTCGAAACATTCGATCATGTCGCTTTCCTGGATGTCCGAGTAATTCTCGAAACCCATGCCACATTCATAGCCCTCGCGGACTTCCTTGACCTCGTCCTTGAAGCGCCGAAGCGTTTTCAGCGAGCCTTCATGGATCACGACATTGTCACGAAGCAGGCGCACCTTGCAGCCCCGCTTGATGATGCCCTCGGTCACCATGCAGCCGGCAATCTTGCCGATCTTGGAAACGCCAAACACCTGGCGAATTTCAGCATAACCAATGAAGTCTTCCTGCGTGTCCGGGCTGAGAAGGCCACCCATCGCCGCCTTCACCTCGTCGATCAACTCATAAATAATCGAATGGTAGCGGATCTCGACCCCGCCACGCTTGGCAAGGTCGCGTGCTTGTGGAATGGCGCGGACATTGAAGCCGATGACGATAGCGTTCGACGCCGCGGACAATGAGATATCGGATTCGCTGATCGCGCCGACACCGGCTGACAAGATTCGTACCTTCACCTGATCGGTGCCAAGCTTCTCCAGCGCGACGCGAATGGCTTCCAGCGAACCATGAACATCGGTCTTAATGACAACCGGCAGTTCTTCGGCCTCACCGGCGGCAATCGCCGACAACATCTGTTCGACCGACCCGCGCGCGCCACGGGCGGCCTCGCGGTCCTTTACCTGGCGTGTGCGATATTCCGCAATCTCACGGGCCCGCGCCTCGGTTTCGACGACAGCACAATTGTCACCTGCCATCGGCGTACCATTCAGACCGAGAATCTCGACGGGCTGTCCCGGGCCGGCGAATTGCAAATTCTTGCCTCGATCATCGAGCAGCGCCCGGACACGCCCGCTCTCGGCGCCGATAACAAAGATATCGCCAAGCTTCAGCGTTCCCTTCTGAACCAGAAGCGTGGCGACTGACCCGCGGCCACGCTCAACCTTCGCCTCGATGACGACGCCGATGGCGGCGCGATCCGGGTTGGCGTTGAGCTCAAGCAGTTCGGCCTGAAGCATGATGGCTTCCTCAAGCTTGTCGAGGCCTTGGCCGCTGATCGCCGATACATCGACACACAGAACATCGCCGCCAAATTCCTCGGTGATGATTTCATGCTGCAGAAGATCATTGCGAACGCGTTTTGGATCGGCATCCGGCTTGTCACATTTGTTCACCGCGACAATTACCGGACAACCGGCAGCCTTGGCGTGATTGATCGCCTCGACAGTCTGTTGCATCACCGAGTCATCGGCGGCAACGACCAGAATCACGATATCGGTGATATTGGCCCCACGTGAGCGCATCTCGGTGAATGCCTCGTGGCCCGGCGTGTCGATAAAAGTGATGGCATTACCGGCCGGCGTGTTGATCTGATAGGCGCCAATATGCTGGGTGATACCGCCCGATTCGCCAGCCGCGACATCGGTCTGCCGAATGGCGTCGAGAAGGCTTGTCTTGCCGTGGTCGACATGGCCCATCACAGTGACGATTGGCGGGCGCGGCTGCAGGCTGGAATCGTCGTCGTCGTCGCCCTCAAGCCCGATTTCCACGTCGGATTCGGATACACGCTGCGCACGATGACCGAATTCCTGGGCAACAAGCTCCGCTGTCTCGCCATCAATTGTCTGCGCGGCCGTCGCCATCACACCAAGCTTCATCAGCTCCTTGACCACATCGGCGGTCCGCTCGGCCATCCGGTTGGCGAACTCCGCCACCGATATTGTGTCCGGGATCACGACATCGCGAACCTGCTTGACCTGTGGCTGATCATCACGCATCCGCGCCTTTTCGCGCTGACGCCGGACCGAGGCGAGCGAGCGCTGACGGCGCTGTTCATCCCCCGAAAGGGCCTGTGTGATCGTCATCTTGCCAGACTGCCGGCGGCCGGCACCATCGCGGCGCGGCGCGGCTGGCCGGCGCGAGGGAATCTCCTCGACATGACGGCGGCGGCGACCAGGGGCATCGACTGTCGATGGTGTGGAGGGAGACGGCGCCGACGGCGCGGCGACATTCGCAGTAGCCGCGCGGCGGGCATTGGCCTCGGAATGCTTGCGCGCCTCTTCGTCGCGGCGACGGCCTTCCTCAGCTTCGATTTCCTTCAGTTCAGCCAGTTCGGCAGCGCGGCGGGCTTCAATCGGATCAAGCGGCTCGGCCGGCACTTCGGGTTGTGCCTCGGCCACCGGCTCGGCGGGCGCAGCTACGTCCATGCCTTCAGCCAGCGCGTCATCACCAGGCGCGGCATCGGGCTTCTTCATGCCCTCCTGCAACGCCCGAACACGGGCGGCGCGTTCCTGCGCGGTCAGACGATCTTCGGTATCGACCGCCTCCGATGGCACGGCCTGAGGTGGCGGTGTTGGTGCAGCAACCGGTTCCTCAGCCGGGGTGGTTGCCCGATGCGGCGCGGCGGGCGCGCGCTTGCGGCGCACCTCAACCTGGACGGTACGACGTCCGGCGCCACCGGTATTGGCACGCAACGTCCCCGCCTCAATTCCGCCAAGTGTCAGCTTGCCACCGCCGGACAGGCTGAGCTTCTTGGATTTTCCGCTATCGTCGCTCATCTAAGAACCCTTTCCTGACGATCGACATACACCGCAACGCGGGTTGCATGTCCCATCGTCCATATGCGCAAGGTGATACACCGGTATCACCGTGCCTGACAAGCCGAAGACACAGAAAAGGCCTCCATGCGCGTCAGCTCAAGGCGGAGTGTCTCCGCCAATTTTGGTGCCCTCCCGGCACGAAGGCCGACAAAGGCAAGACTGTCCCGGCCAAAGATCCGGCCAAGCTCCTCGGCTGCAAGGCTCCGGCTTGTCCAATCGACGGCAAGTCGTGAAGACAGACGGCGGAATTCCCGTTCCGACGCATCCGGCGCGGCAAGCAGGCCGACAAAGCCATTGGCCTCGGCAGCCAGCTTTCCGGAGCCACCAACAAGGCACCCGGCACGGCGCGCCATGCCAGCGGTGGCAATGGCCCGCGACCGCAGCATCCCGGCAATCTGCGCGATATCGCTTTCAGCGTCCTGAAACCCGGCACCGATTCGCCGATTCAGCAATTTCCTGTGATCGGCACGACGAAGGCTGTCGGCGCTCAACTCAATCCACGCGCCGCGGCCCGGCAGTTTTTCCGCCAGGTCGACAACAGCATGCCCTTCAGGGCCGGCAACGAACCGGATCAGTCGGTCACGTGGCAGGCTCTTGCCAGACAGGATGCAGGTGCGCTCGGCCATGCGTTCCTCCGAACCATGGCGCTAGCTTGCCGCCGGCGCGTCGCCGGTATCGGCGGCGGCGGCGGTATCGGCGGCGGTATCGGCGTCGGTATTGGCGTCGCCGGCCGGCATTTCTGCCGCCTCGGATTCCTCGTCATCGAACCAGTGCGCGCGGGCAGCCATGATGATGTCACCTGCCTCGGTGTCATCCTCCAGCCCGTGCTGCGACAACATCCCGACAAGCTCGTCACTGTCGAGATCGGCAAGGTCATCAAGCGTGACGATGCCGCTCTCGGCAAGCTTCAGCATCATGCCGAGGCTGATATATTCGAAATTGCGCAGGTCTTCGGAAACCTTCAGCGCATCAAGCGCTTCGTTGATGCGCTGAGATTCGCGCTCGACAAACTCGACCGCACGCGCCTGAAGTTCCTCGGCAATCGATTCATCAAAACCCTGAATCATGGACAGCTCCCCGATCGGGGTCTCGGCGATCTCCTCGGGAAGGATAAAGCCCTCGGCGACAAGAAGGTGCGCGATGACGTCATCGATGTTCAACGCCTCGATGAACCCTGCAGAGCGGGTGCGGAATTCCTCCTGCCGGCGCTCCGATTCCTCGGCCTCGGTCAGAATGTCGATATACCAGCCGGACAGCTGCGAGGCGAGACGGACATTCTGCCCGCGCCGGCCAATGGCAAGACTGAGTTGATCATCCGGAACGACCACCTCCATGCGGCTTGCCACTTCATCCATCACCACCTTGGCCACCTCGGCGGGTGCCAGCGCGTTGACGACAAACGAGGCCGGATCCTCGATATAGGGAATGATCTCGACCTTCTCGCCCTGCAATTCGCCAACCACCGCCTGAACACGACTTCCGCGCATGCCAACACAGGCACCGACCGGATCGATTCCGGGATCATTCGACAGCACCGCGATCTTGGCGCGGCTACCCGCCTCGCGGGCAACGCCCTTGATCTCGATTATGCCATCATAGATTTCCGGCACTTCCTGCGTGAACAGCTTGGCCATGAATTCATTACAGGCGCGCGACAGGAAAATTTGCGGGCCGCGCGGCTCCTCACGAACATCGATGATGTAGGAGCGAACGCGGTCGCCCTGACGCAGATTCTCACGCGGGATCATCTCCTCACGGCGGATCACCGCTTCAGCGCGGCCAAGATCGACGGTGATGGAATAGCTCTCGGCGCGTTTCACCGTGCCGACAACAATCTCGCCAACCCGGTCTTTATATTCCTCATACTGGCGTGCTCGCTCGGCATCGCGGACCTTCTGCGAAATCACCTGTTTGGCTGTCTGCGCGGCGATCCGGCCAAACTCGATCGGCGGCAGGGACTGGCGCCAGAATTCACCAACCGCCAGCGGTGGTGTCTCTTTGGCGCCGTCCTCGACACTCATCTGCGTGGCGTCATCCTCGACTTCCTCGACCACCTCAATCCAACGCTCGAGGGTGATGGCGCCGCTATTCCGGTCAATCATTGCGCGAATGTCGCGGTCCAGTCCGTATTTGGCGCGGCCAGCCTTCTGGATGGCCTCTTCCATGGCCACCATGACCTCTTCGCGCTCAATCGATTTCTCACGAGCCACCACATCGGCGACCTGAATAAGCTCAAGCCCTGGAATCGATGATGTATCCATTTTTTCTACCTGCTCAGTTGCGTCCGTCAGGACGTCCAGATGTTGCCGCTCACGACCTTTCGGTCGCCTCGCGGTCCAGAATTTCCGTTGGATCGATTCGCGCCGAATCAATCTCCTCAAAGGCAAAGGCGAATTTGCCAAATGTGGTTTCGAGAACGATCTTCCCATCCTCGTCAAGACCACCAAGACGCCCGTTGAACCGCTTGCGCCCGTCAAGCATGAAGCGAAGCGTGAGTTTCGCCAGTTCACCGGCAAACCGGTCATAATCCTCGATACGGGTCAGTGGTCGGTCGATCCCCGGCGAGCTGATCTCAAGTGTGTAGGCGCTGGAGATCGGGTCGTCGACATCCAGCAGCGCCGCAATATGTCGGCTCAACTGCTCGCAATCCTCAACCGTCATCTCACGGTCCTGCTTTGGTTCAGCCATGATCTGAAGCTGGCTGCGGCCGGTCTTGACGCCGGAATACTGAACCCTGACAAGATGAAAGCCGAGATCTTCCACCGCGTCTTCAATGATCTGACTGACCCGTGATTCGACCACGTTCCGATCTACCCGTTTCCGCCCGCCTGACCGCCAGCCGACGGGATCGCCGGTGACTGGTCTTCAGGCAATAAAAAAGTGGGCCAGCGGCCCACCATCTGAAGCGACAGTATGTTGTTGATCTGTATATAGTCGGTTGCCGGCGGCAAGGCAAGGCCGAAGCGGCCCGGGCCGAAACGCAGGCTCAACCGGGTTGCCGTTCGAACAGGAACCAGTTGGGGATGCGGGATTCGCGTTCCGCCTTCCTCATATATCGTGTCGGTACAAGCGCCTGTGGGCGGGTACGCCAATCAACTGGGCGACGGGCGGTCCAGCGGAAATCGGGATGTGAACAGGCTGCTTGAAGAAGCCACGATTTTGCCACCGGGTGATCACTTGCCAGGACAAGGCTCCCCTCCGGTCGAACCAGCCGCGCCAGTTCATCCAATACCGCCGGCGCCAGGATCCGCCGCGCCGCATGGCGCCGCTTTGGCCAGGGGTCGGGGAAGAGCACATAGGCACCGGCAAGACAGGCGTCCGGCATACCGCCGAGAATCAGACGAACATCATCATCCCAGATGCGGATGTTGGACAGTTCCCGTTCATCAATGTGACGGATCAGGCTGGCAACGCCATTGATAAAGGGCTCAGCTCCGATGAAGCCGGCATCCGGGCGGGTCGCTGCTACAGCCGCCAGATTCTCACCACCGCCAAAGCCGATCTCGAGGAAAATGTCGTCAGGCTGACGATCGAACTGCGCGACGGGCGTCTCTGCCGGGGCATAGCGCAACAGCGGGAGCTGCTCGTCAAGCAACCCCTGCATGGTTGTGCGAAGTTTTCGCCCTTTTCGGCGCCCATAGAAATGGGGCCCAAGTAAATCTGATTTGTCGCTGCCGGGCCTTGTCATCGAATCGGTATCGGTTATGCAGTCTGCTGTCAGACCGACGCGGCCAGCTTGTCGGCAAGGTCAACAGCTTCCCAGCTGAAAGTGCCGTCACCAGCTTCGCCAGCCGTCCGGCCGAAATGACCATAGGCGGCAGTAGGCGCGTAGATCGGCTTGTTCAGGCCAAGATGCTGGCGAATGTTGCGCGGCGTCAGTGGCATCGCACCTGTCAGCGCTTCTTCAAGACGCGTATCACCAACCGTGCCTGTGCCATGTGTGTCCGCATAGACCGAAACCGGCTGCGCCACGCCGATGGCGTAGGCAAGC
>CAJWDO010000067.1 GCA_913031555.1 uncultured Alphaproteobacteria bacterium
TGCCAGCGGCGCGAACCCGCCGTTCCCAGTCGAGGACAATGTCGGCCTCAAAACAGAATTGCGTCTCGATATAGAGGTCCAGACCATCACGCGCCGCCAGCTCATTCTTCGCGGCAAGCGCCTCGGCAACGGCATCCTCGGAAATGTCCGGGCTGCCTTCCGGATGTCCGGCAACGCCAATCTGGCGGATGCCGTGTTTCTGGATTAGGCCGGTTTCGAGAACTTCCATCGTTGCGGCGAAATCGCCAACCGGATCATCGACACCGCCGCCGATACACAGAACCTCCTCAACCCCGCAGCGCGAGGTATAGGCGACAAGCAACTCTTCCAGCTGGTCGGTATTCCGCAACGAGCGCGCGGCCAGATGCGGCACCGGACGCATCCCGTCATTGTGCAGCCGTTCGGCAACGGCGATGGTATCGCGCGGATCACTTCCCGGCAGAAAGGTCACGTTTACGCTTGTACCCGGTGCCAGACAATCGCCGAAACTTTCGATCTTTGCCGCCCCTTTCGGGGTGACCTCGATCGACCAGTCGGCGCCTGCGGTGCGGATTGTCTCGATAGTCACGGTCATATCGGGCCTGTCGTCATAACGGTTTCCACCTTGCCGGCAAATTCACCAACGAACCATATTCATGAGCGGCAGCATGGCTATTTCATGCACCCCACGATGGCTTGCCGACGCCCCACTATCTCCCGGATGCGACATGCGGCGCCAAGCGTTCCTTCAGGCGGGTTCAACGCCCCCATTTTCGACCAGCAGCTTGACCCTTTCCGCAGGATAATCCGCCTCAAGCGTCGCTGCCAGTGCCGCCGCCTCGGCATCCAGATCCTCACCGCACTCGACAGGCTCGCCGCGCCGCCATTCGGCAAGATAATCATCGGTCGAGTCGGCACCGTCGCGCATCGCCGCCGCGTCAATGGCGATGGCAAAGCGGCGATGCAGTTCGATCTTGGCCTGCTCGCGCTTGCGGCCACGGCCACGCTCGGCAATGACCTGGGCCGGGATATCCCGCCAATAAAGAGTAATCAGCTGAGCCACTGTCAGTCTCCTTGCATGTTCGTCGCAACCATGTCGGTCACCCAGGGGGTGAATCGGCCGAACCCGGCAAACCGGTATTGATAGGCAAGACCCAGCTCATCGGCGGCCACCATTGCCTTTCGCTCCAAAACCGGGTCCTCGGTCTGTGCGATATACAGAACGCGCGTGTAATTGCCGAAATAGAGATCGCGGAGTTGTGGGTGCCGCCGCAGCCCCATGCCCTGCATGATGATCCGCTCGAAATGCCGGACCATGTAGTCAGTCAGAAAGAAAGTGCCAAGCTCGCGTTCCATCTCATCGTCAAAATCAGGTTGCTGGAGATACATCTCGTAGCAATGCGGGCCCGGAATGCGGGGCACATTTTCCGACTCAAGGAAGGTGTCGATCTCGCCACCGGTACCGCAATCACCGTAGACCACAGCCACCCGCCGACCCTTGCGGCGAAGCGCAGCTACCTTGCGGCGCAGTCCCGGCACGATCTTTTCCGGATGATTATGCCATGACGCGGGCAGGCAGGTCAGATCGACCTGCCCGTCCGGGAATTGTGCGGTGATGGCCAGAAGTTCGCGCGCAAGCGCGCCGCAGGCAATCAGCGTAAGGCCAGACTCTGGGCCAGACCCTGGGCCAAATTGCGGGCCAAATTGCGGGCCGGACTCCGGCGGCGCCATGCCACGCTCAGCCGACAGCGGCTTCCGCGCCACGCTTTGCCGCCACCATTTCCTTGGCCGTCTCAACAGCCACAGCGGCATCACGACAATAGGAATCGGCGCCGATGGAGTCGGCGAAGGCCTCGTTCAGTGGCGCCCCGCCAACAAGAACGATGTAGTCATCGCGGATGCCCTTCTCGACAAGCGCGTCAATGACGACTTTCATGTAGGGCATCGTGGTCGTCAGAAGCGCCGACATGCCAAGGATGTCAGGCTTGTGCTCTTCCAGCGCCTCCAGATAATTTTCGACCGGGTTGTTGATGCCGATATCGACAACATCAAAGCCGGCGCCTTCCAACATCATCGAGACAAGATTCTTGCCGATATCATGGATATCGCCCTTTACCGTGCCGATGACCATCGAGCCGACCTTCGGCGCACCGGTTTCGGCCAGCAACGGCCGCAGGATCGTCATCCCGGCCTTCATCGCGTTGGCCGCCATCAGAACCTCGGGAACGAACAGGATGCCATCGCGGAAATCGATACCGACGATTGTCATCCCCTCGACAAGGGCCTTGGTCAGGACTTCATAGGGCGTCCAACCACGCCCAAGCAGAATGTTGACGCCTTCGCGGATCTCGTCCTGAAGACCGTCATAGAGATCGTCATGCATCTGCTGGACAAGTTCATCATCATCCAGTTCGGCAAGGATGATTTCCTCTTCATCGGCCATGTCATCACTCCTTGGTCGCGGCGGCGATTTTCAGCGCCTGTTACGACACCAGAATGGCGACATACAAAGAGCCGGCTGTGGGGCAAGCGCGACCGAATCTATTTGTTTCGCGACAATGCGGGCGGAATATGACCAGTGTGAAGGTTATTCTTCGATCTGATGACGCGTCATGATCGGAACACTGATTACCGTGAAGACCAGCGAAATGGCTGTTATTCCGAAGACTTTGAAGGTCACCCAGTCATCCGTGCTCATCGTTCGCCAGGCAATTTCATTGGCCAGCGCCGTGGTCAGGAACATCGCCACCCACAGCCAGCTTATGGCGCGCCATCCGGCATCCGACATGCGAAGCTGCGTTCCCATGATGGCGCCAAGCGGGTTCCGCCCGATCAGCCTCCCGACGGCGATCACCACCGCCAGAAGAACTGTCAGCACCGTCGGCTTGATCTTGATGAACATATCATTTTCGAAATAGACCGAAAGTCCGCCGAAAAAGGCCACGGCGATACACCCGACAAGCGCCATCATCGACACGCGGCGCTCCAGCAACCATCCTGCCGCCAACGTCACGACCGTCGTCCCGACAAGAACCTTTACCGCCAGGATGAAATCACCCGTCGCATAGTTGACGGCGAAGAACACCGCCAGCGGCCCCAGATCAAGCAGCAGTTTGCGCCCTGGACGTTCGGCGTTCCGGCTTTTGGCGTTCTGGTCGGGAGTTACAGGATCGCTCACGTCATTGCCTCCGGGTATGTCGGGTCATGTGCAGAATTACATGGGGGAAATTGAAAATCATGCGGCCATGCCGGTTGCCATTTCCTCGCAGGCGGCGGCAACTTCGCGGATCAGACCACCACCATCCTTGCGATTGCGAGCCTCTTCACCAAGATGCCGGCGCCACAGTCGCGCGCCGCGCTGGCCATGGTAAAGACCGAGCATATGCCGCGTGATGCTGTGAAGCGGCACGCCCTCGGCGACGCGGCTGTCTGCATAGTCGGCCATACGTCCGGCGATCTCAAAGCGCGAGGGGGCATCACGGCCATCCATGGCGGCAGTAAGATCGGCAAGGATCATCGGCGTCCGATAGGCGGCACGGCCCAGCATCGCGCCGGCAAAGCGCGGCACCTCGCGCATCACGATGTCCACCGAATCAAGTCCGCCATTGAGGATCACCTCAAGGTCGGGCCGCCGTCCGGCAAGTCGCGCCGCACGGTCATAATCCAGCGGAGGAATATCACGATTTTCCTTCGGGCTGAGACCGTTCAGCCAGGCCTTGCGGGCATGAAGATAGATTACCCTGACACCGGCTGCCGCCACAGCGTCTATGAAATCATCCAGCCCGGCCTCCGGGTCCATGTCATCAATTCCGATCCGGCATTTCACCGTCACAGGAAGGTCGGTGACAGCCGTCATCGCCGCCATGCAGTCGGCAACCAACTTCGGTTCGGCCATCAGGCAGGCGCCGAAACGCCCGGACTGAACACGGTCGGACGGGCAGCCGACATTCAAATTGATCTCGGCATAACCATAATCAGCGGCAAGACGCGTTGCCTCGGCAAGACGTGCCGGATCGCTACCACCAAGCTGCAACGCCACGCAAACGCGCGCCGCGACATCCTCTGGAGCCTGAGCCAGCAGCCTTTCACGATCACCATGAATCACCGCGTCGGCTGTCACCATCTCGGTGAACAGCAATGCGCCGGGCGCGATGTGGCGGTGGAAATGGCGGCAATGCCGGTCCGTCCAGTCCATCATCGGCGCCACACACAGGCGCCTGTCCAGCGCCGGCAATGATGTCGCGTCTCTTTTCATGATGCCGTTATATATCATGTCCCTGTGTGAAGCCACCGCATGCCGGGCCACCATAATACGGGGGCATTATAATGTCGGCATAATGTCGGCGCGCCTTTCGACAGCGAGGCTAGAGAAGGTCGAATGGATTACGCGCCTTCGCGTCCTGAATGGCCAGAATCCAGGCATCCGGATCGATCTCCATTTCCCGCCGCAACCTTGTTTCCACCGCCTCGCCACTGGCCCAGCCATCATTCTCGGGGCCGAACACCACCGGCCGCCAGCCATAGGTCCCATCAAATTCAAGCGCCCGCGCCAACAGACGATGCCGACCATCAAGATCGTCGATATGAACAAGGATTGCGCCTGCCTCGGCATTACCACGGCGCAGCACCACACAATCGATCAACTCGCCACTGGCAATGCGCAACGCGGCCCCGACCAGCATCTCGGTCTTCATACGTGCTGTCATGAAGCTGTAAGCACCCTAGAAATCGCTGCAGCGACCCTTCTGTTCCCAGTCGCCATAGCGCGTTGGTTCAGGCCCCTTCGGACCATTGACCTCAACCGGCACGTCCAACCCGGCCGAAGCCTGCCCAGGCGTCGCATCGCCAGTCCTGATTTTGGTCCCTAAATCGGTCTCGACTTCTGGCCCGGCCTCGACCTTGGATTCGGTGTCTGTCTTGTCAGTGTCCATGAAAACCTATATGCCCCGTGACATGCGCAAAAACAAGCCAAGCCGCACAGCAGCAACATCATCTCCGCCTCAGGTCTCCCGCCAGCCAGCGAAGAGCGGCCTTGCCAGCCGGCTCGCCGCTTTCAACGCGCTGAAAGATATTTCCGGTGGCAAGCATCTCGATGACGCCATGCGCCATGCTGGCGATCTGTCGCAGCGCGACCGTGCGTTTGTCCGGCTTCTGGTCACAACGGTGCTTCGCCGCAGTGGGCAGATCGACAAGGTTCTTGGCGAGATCATGACCAAACGCCCGGCAGGGCGCACCCGTGACGCCATCGAGATCATGCGTCTTGGCGCGGCGCAATTGCTGTTCCTTGGGACCGGCGCCCATGCCGCCGTTGACAGCACGGTGGATCTGATGCGCGCCGCCGGCTTTGTCAGCATGACCGGCCTTGCCAATGCGGTGATGCGCCGCCTGTCACGGGACGGTGCGGACATATTGGCGACCACCGGTCCGGAAGACAATCTGCCAGAGTGGATTCGCCAGAGCTGGACCCGCCATTGGGGGCTGGAGCGAACCCGGCAAACAATGGAACTGGCGATGATGCCACCGTCGCTGGACATCACTCCGGCAGGTGATCCCGCTGAATGGGCGGCGCGCCTTGGCGGCGTGCTGGTCGACGGTCACACGATCCGCCGTGAGTTCGATGGCGATCCGACACAGCTTGCCGGATTCGAGGATGGTAGCTGGTGGGTTCAGGACGCCGCCGCCGCCCTGCCCGCGCGCCTTTTCGGCGACATTGCCGGATGCCGCGTGGTGGATCTGTGCGCGGCCCCCGGCGGCAAGACAGCCCAACTTGTCGCCGCCGGCGCGAAGGTGACCGCCATCGACACGTCCGATCGCCGTCTGCGAATCCTGCGCCGCAACCTGCAACGCCTTGGCATGTCGGCCGAGCTTGTGAAGATCGATGGTCGGCGTTATCGCCCTGAAGACAGGGTCGATGCCGTGCTGATCGATGCGCCCTGTTCGGCGACCGGAACGCTGCGCCGCCGTCCTGACGTGCCCTGCCATCGCACATCTGCGGATGTGTATAATATGGTGAAGACGCAAGGCGAACTTCTCGCCGCCGCCACCGAATGGCTGGCCCCCGGGGGCTGCCTTATTTACGCCACCTGTTCACTGCAGCATGACGAAGGTGAAGCCATAATCGATGCATTCCTGCGCCGACCGGACAACCATATGATCATCGACCCCGTCTCGCCGGATGAAGCCGGATGGTTCTCGCCGGCGCTGACCGATATCGGGACGCTGCGGATCATACCGGCGGATTTTGCGTCGCTTGGCGGTGTTGACGGTTTCTTCATCGCACGGTTGAAATCAAGCTTGGTATGACAGTGAGGCAGGAAGGCATCTGATGGTGGGGCGTGACGACAGTCAATCGGCAACGATCATGCCCTTGCGACTGTCGGGCATTGAACGGATGTTCCGCCAGAGCGGCCTGTTCAGGTGGCAGATTCGCGGCGCACCGCGAAGTCTGCTGCGTGCCGGCCTGCAAGACCCCTGGCGCGGTGATTCGCAGGCTGGCGCGAGACTGGCGACAGGCGAGATGGCGCCGGATCGTGATGATGAAGACAGCGCGCGTTTCACATGGCTGTGCGACCTTCGTGCCGAGGGTGGCGACAAGGCGCGCGTCAAGGCGCGCGAGTTGATCTCCCGCTGGATTTCCGACAACCAGAACTGGCACCTTCCCGGCTGGCGCCCCGACATCATGGGGCACAGGCTGGCACGCATGGCATTGAATTTTGGTTGGTATGGCGTTTCGGCGGATGAGGAGTTTCAACGCCGTCTTGCCGGTTCTGTCGAAATGCAGATCCGTTGCCTTGCCATGGACTGGCGACGCATGCGAAGCCTTGATGACCAGATCGGGGCGCTGCGCGGACTTGCCCTTGCCGAGGCTGCGATGGGCGCCGACTCGGCGCGGCTTGGCGCTCTTGTCGAGATATTGATGCCAAAGCTCACCGCCACCATCCGTCCCGATGGCGGCCATGTCAGCCGCATGCCGGACAGACATATCCTGATGTTGCGACACCTTGTTGAGATTCGCATGGCGACGAGCCTTGTTGGCGCAGACGGTGCTGCGCTCGCCGACATCATCGAGCGTATGGGCGGACTTGTCCGGATGTGGCGTCACGGTGACGGGCGCCTCGCGCATTTCAATGGTGCCGGCAGGGTATCAGGCGAGATCGTCGAGGAGACGCTCTCGCGCTCCGGCACCCGCAACAAGACCATACAGCAGGCCCCCTATAGCGGCTTCCTTCGCATCGGCAGCGGCCGCACGGTGGTCATCATGGATGCCGGCGAGCCTGTCACCGCGGCAGACGGCACAATCACCGGCCTTGGCACGCTGGGCTTTGAGATGAGTGTCGGCCAGGCCCAGCTGGTCGTCAATTCGGGTCAGATGATGACCGACCCGACGCTGCGCCGGGTGATGTGCTCGACAGCGGCGCATTCAACGCTTGGTCTCGACAATCAGAATTCATCGCGGCTTCAGGATGGCCGCCTCGCCACCGTATCGGGTGTCGAAGTTGGCGAGGCGCAGGCCGGCCTCCTTGCCGTCGCCTCGCATGACGGGTTCGAGACCTCGCACGGCATTCTGCATCATCGCAAACTGTACCTGCGAACCGGCGGCGCGAATCTTCGTGGCTCGGACATGCTGGAATATACCGGCGCGCCGGGCGAGATTCCCAACCTTGCCTATGTCCGCTTTCACCTTCATCCAAGGGTAACAGCGGCACCATTGCCGAACGGCACCGTGCTGATGAAAATTCGCGGCAGCCGGGTGGGATGGACCTTCAAGGCGTCAGGCGGCAACGTCGAGGTCGAGAATTCGGTCTATTTCGAGGACGGCCTGCGCCAGGCCAGCCAGCAGATTGTCGTCAAGGCCATGGTCAGCGAAATCCGCACCACCGGGTCGCACGAGATCAAATGGGCCTTCATGCGCAGCGCCCAGTAAAAATGCGCCCGATAATGACGCAGTAAAGATGCCGCCACCAACCTGCTTCGCATTGCCATCGGCGGGCGGCTTTGTCATAAGGCAGGCGAAC
>CAJWDO010000068.1 GCA_913031555.1 uncultured Alphaproteobacteria bacterium
TGTTTGGGAAAATGCGAAAAAAGGAGCTACTGCAAAAATGGAATTTCGTGTAATGGACGGTGGTATTGATTGTGATACATGGAAAACCAAGTAGGTGTAATACTATGGAATAGGGGATAGAAATGCATTGGAATATTGTAGGTGCGGGAAGAATAGGACTGGCTTTGGTGAAGATGGCTGATGGACAAGCAACTCTCTTTCATCGGAACGAATCCTTGCAAAATATGAAGAAAGGGCCTATTGTTTTGTGTGTTCGAAATGATGATTTGGCTGATATTATTCCCTTTCTTCCAAAGGAAAGACACCAAGATTGTATTTTTGTTCAAAATGGAATGTTGCAATCTTGGCTTATAGAACATGAACTGGAAAATTGCACACAGTCTCTCCTATATTTTGCTGTCGCAAAAAGAGGAGATGAACCTGTTGATGGTGGTCGAACGGTGACCATGGGGAAGTGGGCCATTGAATTTCAAAAACTACTCCAAAAGGGAAACATTCAATCAGAAGTTGTTTCTAAGGAGGATTTTGATGTTTCGATGTGCTCCAAATATCTGTGGATCTGTGTGATGAGCGTCTTGTGTGACTACTATCAATGCGATGTTGGTACTGTCTTAAACAAGTACTCTGATTCCATTCGTGAACTCACTGTTGAGTGTTCAAAGACGGTTGCAACTCACACAGGGATTCAACTTAGTGATCAATTGTACAAAGAATTAAATGACTATACCAAGACCATTCCTCATTATCGATGTAGTGTGAAAGAGTGGAAATGGCGTAATGGCTGGTTGTGGGAAAGAGAACAGGGAATATTACACCAAAGGTATTTGGGGGAAACAATCCGTAAATACTGGAACAAATCTTAATTGCTTTTGAATGGATTTTTTCTTTGAGTCTTTATTTTGATCTTTTTTCTGATCTTTATTTTGAAGGAGTGCTTTGCTTTTGTGAAACTTTTCTGTACTCTTCCGCTTCTTTTCGTATATTTTGGCGAATGTTATTTTGGAATTGTTCTGCCCTTTCCTCTGTTGTAATGACTTTTGAAAGAAGACTATTCATAGGCATTCCCATGTCACCATTATATGTATGTGGGAGTGATTTTCCTTCTTCAAATTGAAGTAATTGTGCACCACTCTTCATCAAGGCAGATCCACGCTCAGCCATTCCCTTAGCACCAACCTTATCCAGAGTAAATTCTTCAGATCCAGAAACCATAAGAGGTGCGGCACTTGAAAATCGACCGCGCCAGTGATGTCCTCCATAATTAGAAGAATGTGATTGACCATTTTCAGAATTTGGATGGTGATAGGAGAAATATGCCGGCCAGTGACTGAATTCCATAACAGGCCCAGGGCAGTAAGACTCATAGATTCGCTTGTAACCTTCGCGCATTTTTGCTTCAGCGAGGCGTAGCTCGAGCTCTTTCGATCTCGGTGTCGACGTGGCCTGTTTTTGGAAACCCGTGAAAGGAGGGCGGGGTTGATGGCGGCGACCCCGAGCCTCGATCTGGTGTCGGTTGATACGGTGCTGCCGCAGATTCCCGGCAGCATGCCGAGCCTTGCCAATCTGCCGCCGGGCTGTCGGTTCCATCCGCGCTGCGGTGATGCGCTGCCGGCCTGCCGCCTGACTGCGCCATCATTCATCGATGGTGTCGCCTGTCATCTGTACGACCAGCCGGCTCAGGAGGTGGGGTGATGCCGGACAATACCTATCTGCAAGTGTCCCGCCTCAGTCGGCATTTCGACATTTCCGATCCGTTTCTGGCCCGTCTTGTCACCGGCGGTGTGCGGCGGCGGCTGACGGCTGTCGACAATGTCAGCCTTTCGATCGCCAGGGGCCAAACCTATGCCCTTGTCGGTGAAAGCGGGTCTGGGAAATCAACCATCGCCCGCATGATTGTTGGATTGGAACGCCCGGATGCCGGCAGCATCATGTTTGACGGCCAACCGGCGTTTGACGAGACAAGGGGCCAGATTCAGGATAAAAACCTGCGCCAGAAGCTCCAGATGGTGTTCCAGTCTCCCTATTCCAGTCTTAACCCGCGCTGGCGTATTGGCGATATCCTGATGGAGCCGATCCGCGCCTTTGACCTGATCGCCGATCCGGATGCGCGCAGTCGGCGGGTGCGCGAGCTTCTCGACCAGGTCGGCATGTCGGCGCAGGACGCCGAACGCTATCCGCATGAGTTTTCCGGTGGTCAGCGGCAGCGTATCTCGATCGCCAGGGCGTTGGCCTCGAACCCGCAATTCATTGTCTGTGACGAGCCGACTTCGGCGCTGGATGTGTCGGTCCAGGCGCAGGTTCTGAACCTGCTGAAGCAGTTGCAGCGCGATTTGCGGCTGACCTATCTGTTCATCTCGCATGACATGGCGGTGGTGCGGGTGATGGCACACCGGATTGGCGTGCTGAAGAATGGCCGGCTTGTCGAGGAAAACGCTGCCGGTGCTCTCATCGAATCCCCACAGGACTCCTATACCCGCATGTTGATGGAATCGACGCCGCGCTTTGCCGGCGGCGCGTGACCGGGGTGTTGACGCAGGCCATGCCTTGCCGGATAGTTTCCCCGTGGCGAAATTGGAGATGCGGGGGATTGGTGCCATGGGTATGATCCATACACAAAAGCTGACCGGACCGAGCATTTGGAAAGGCCCAGATTTCGACGGTGACGACAGCTGGATCAGACCTTTGACGGACGCACAGCGCGGCGAGCTTCTGGCTGCCGTCGAAGTGGCGCGCCGGGCCGGCAAGGCGTTTCCGGATGTCACCATTGAGGATTTCCCGTTGCCGACCCTCGGCGCGCGGCTCCATGCCTGGGGTGACGAGCTCGAGACCGGGACCGGCTTCATGCTTCTTCGCGGTGTGCCAGTCGAATCTCTGGATGATGCCGCCATCGACATTCTCTATTTCGGACTTGGTCTTCACATGGGTGTGCCGGTGCGCCAGAATCCGGCTGGAGATTTGATCGGGCGGGTGATGAATGTCGGCGATCTGGAGGACCGGCAGACCCGTGTCTATGAGACCAACGCCTATCTTCCCTACCATACCGACCCGTCGGATATGGTCGGGCTCCTGTGTATTCGTCAGGCGAAGTCGGGCGGCATCAGCAGTCTGATTTCCTCGGGCATGCTTTACAACGAGATGCTGGCGCGCTTTCCGGAATATCTGTCGATCTTTTACCGCCCGATGTACTACCCGCATCTCGGTGGCGACGAACCGGCGCTGTCACCGGTATTCAGCCATCACCAGGGCAAGATGTCGGTCCGCTATCTTCGTCAGTATCTCGAGCTTGGCGCCGACATGATGAACCGTCCACTTTCATCGGTGGAGCATGAGGCCATGGACGTGTTCGACCAGATCATGCACGAGCCGGACATGCGGATCGACATGATGATGCAGCCGGGAGATTTACAGCTGGTGAACAACTACACGGTGATGCATTCGCGGACCAGTTTTGAGGACCATGATGATCTGGCGCTGCGGCGACGCAAGCTGCGGCTGTGGCTGAAGCTTCCCGGCGCGCGCCAGCTTGGCTACGTGTTCCAGGGTCGACACGGTTTTCCCGATCCGGCCTGATGACGCAAAACCCTTCTTTATAACGAACTGTTTTGTAAAAAATTCTTCTTATTAGACTGGTGAAATCTGGCGTTCTCGGAATTTATTTCCCAATTCCATGGGCGAAGCTAAATTGCTGCGCCGCCTGTCGGCGCGTTTCCATGGAGACCCAGATGAAACGACTTATTCACCGCGCCATGGTTCTGGCGCTGACACCGTTGCTGCTTCTTGTGACCGCTATGTCCACCGCCAAAGCGACGCCGCTTGTGGATGTTGACTGGCTTGCGGGCAATCTTGGCAATGATGAAGTTGTGCTGATCGATCTTCGCAACAAGATCGATGGCGGCAGCTATGAAACCTATCTCGAAGGCCATATTCCGTCGGCGATCCATTCCGACTATCTGAAGGATGGCTGGCGCGTCGGCCGCGATGACGTTGTCGGGCTGTTGCCCGAGGCTGGGCAGTTCGAGGCGCTGGCGCGCAGGCTCGGCGTATCGGCCGGCAGCCATGTCGTGCTGGTACCGGCCGGTGTCGGCTCGACCGATTTCGGGTCGGCGGCACGCGTCTACTGGACCTTCAAGGTTTTTGGCCATGACAATGTGTCGATCCTTGATGGTGGTTTCGCTGCCTGGAAAGCCGCCTTTCCCGACCAACTGGAAAGCGGCGCGCCGGTGGCCCCCGCCCCGGGCAATTTCACCGCAAGTTTTCAGCCGCAGGGCTATGTCTCGACCGAGGATGTAAAGAAGATCGTTGCCGCGAAAGATGGCGCGACACTTCTTGACGGGCGCACGAAGGAACAATTTCGGGGTGACGCCAAACACCCGAAGGCGGCTGTCGGCGGGCGCATTCCGGGGGCGACACTGCTGTTCCAGGAACAGGCCTATAACACCGGCACCGACCGTTTGAAGAGCGTTCCCGAATTGCAGGGTATCTACGGCGAGATCGATGACGAACTGCCGATCGTCAGCTATTGCAACACCGGCCACTGGGCGGCGACCAACTGGTTTGTCCTGTCCGAGGTTCTGGGGCGCGAGGATGTCAGGCTCTATGACGGGTCAATGGTCGAATGGACGGCCGATGGCAGCAACCCGCTGCTGACAGGTGAGTCCAATATGGACAGGCTCAGATCCTTCCTGAAAGGCGTCTTCAGCTGATCACATGCATGATCACATGGCTGATGGCAGGGGGCGTGGCGTCATACACATTGACTTGGCGCCGCGCCACCTCTGTTGTCCGTAGCGGAGTGTCGTTGCGAATGGCCTTCAGCATTTCTGTGTTCCTTTTTCAGTCTTCATATTTGGGATCGATATCGTCATGACAACCACATCCGCACAGAGCCCCGCATCACCGGGGTCGACTGAATGGATGCCGGCGCTTTTGATCGGCGTCGTCGGGCTTGGCCTTGCCGGGCTTGTGGCGCTTGATACCGGTCTGCGCGGTGTCGCCCTGTTGACGCTCGGTGGCGCGCTCGGCGCCGTTTTTATTGGCTTTCAATATGGCTTCGCCTCGGCATGGCGGCGCTTCCTTGTCGCTGGCGATACAATGGGGATCGCCGCGCATTTCCTGCTTGTCGGGCTGTGCGCGCTGCTTTTCATCCCGGCCGCAGGGCTTGGTCTGGCGGCCAGCGGGTCGCTTGCCCCGGTGTCTGTCTCGCTGATCATCGGTGCCTTCATGTTCGGCATCGGCATGCAGCTGGCGAATGGCTGCGGGTCGGGCGTGTTGTTCAGCTTTGGTGGCGGGTCCGGTCGGATGCTGGTGGCGCTTCCCTTCTTCATTCTTGGCTCGCTTCTTGGCTCTTTCCTGCTACCGACGGCGCTTGGCTGGGGATCACTTGGCCAGGTGGCAATTGCCGGCGGTGCCGGTGAGGCGGGCCAGCTCGTGGTCAATATCGGATTGATTGCGGCCGTCGGCGCGGGTTTCTATGCGATCGGGCGGCGGCGTGGCCAGACCTTGCCGCGCCAGCTTGTTATCAGCAGTGTTGTCATCGCCGCGCTGTGCTGGCTTGTCTTCATTGTGTCAGGCAATCCATGGGGTATCACCTTCGGCTTTACCCTCTGGGGTGCCAAGCTTGCCGCCGGTCTGGGTATGCCGGTCGGCGATTTCACCTTCTGGCAATGGCCCGGGCCGCAGCGTGCCTTGACCCATTCCGTTCTGGCTGATGTCAGCAGCCTGATGGATATCGGGATGATCATCGGTGCCGGACTGCTGGCGGCTGTCGGTGGCGGGTTGCGGCGGCAATCCTGGCCGTGCCCGCGTCAGCTTGTGGCGGCGGCGCTGGGCGGCATCATGATGGGGATCGGCGCGCGGCTTGCGTTCGGGTGCAATATCGGTGCGTTCCTTGCCGGCGTTGCTTCGGGCTCGCTTCATGGCTGGATCTGGTTTGTGATGGCGATGACCGGAAGCTGGGTTGGCATAAAGTGGCGATATGTCTTCGGATTCGCGCGTCAGGGGGCACAGTGATGGCACGACTGACCCCGAAACTTGTCTATGTCCTGGTGTTTCTGGTCGGCGGGCTTGTCGTGGTGGGGGATCATCTGACAAGCCGTAGCCTGTCCGGGCTTGGCGCGCCGGGCCAGCTTGGCAGTGCCTGTGCGCCTTGCGGCGCGCCCTGTATCGAAACTGACGGCTAGCCTTCAACCGTGGCCATTACGTCATAGTCTGCCGCGTCGAGAATCGTCAGGTCGCGAAGACGTAGAATTGTTGCCATCCCATGCCAGGCAAGGTGGCTGCGAAAGTCCAGCAGCCGGGTACGAAGCCTCTCAGCCATTTCTCCAGATAGCGCCCCGTCGGCAACAAAGGGAAGTCCCGGATAGAATGCCGTCTCGTCAATGACCCGCACCGCCGCCACATCATCCGGGCAGGCCGTGCCGGCCAGCGCGAAACTCACCCTGTCAATCGCCGCAAGATGCGCCCTGCCGGCCGCCACCATGCCGATCGATGCGAGATGACCGCCGGACAGCAATGGGCGGTCCACATCATGCGCGGTGGTCTGGCGCAGATGCGCGGCAAAGGTGATGGCACCGGAAAATGATCCCGGCTCGTTGATGGCGATTCGGTTGTGCGCCGGATCGAACGCCGCCAGCCTGTCGATCTCACTCTCCCGCGGCGTGATGATCAACGAGTTGTAATGTCCGCGCGGCACAGCGGCGTCATCCATCACCGGCGTGGCAAGATAGTGGAACCGCCCTGCCGGCGCGGTTGCCAGCGTAATGCCGCACACCTGTCCGACCAGAAAATCACCTGCCGGCGTCCCGGCATTTTCGATACCGGCATTCTCGATATCGGCAATCTCCGGCGCCATCCAGTCATCCAGTGCGGCGAAAACAGCACGGCTTGGCGGTGCGAGATACATATCGAATTTGGTTCTGACGCTCATGCCGCAGACCGCCTTCTGTGGTCGTCAAGAATCATCGCCGCGGCTTTCTCGCCAATCATCAGCGACGGCGCGTTGAGGTTGCCATTGGTGATCGTCGGCATGATCGAGGCATCGGCGATGCGAAGCCCCTCGATCCCGTGAACATGAAGGTCTGGCGAGACGACAGCCAGATCATCATTGCCCATCCGGCAGGTGCCGCAGACATGATAGGCGCTGTTGGCGTTGGCGCGGACAAAAGCGTCGATATCGGCGTCGCTGTTGACATCGGGGCCGGGCGATTCTTCGGGCCCGCGCACTTTGTCAAAGGCGGATTGCGCCGCAATCTCGCGGGTCATCCGGACGCTTTCGCGAAACACGCGCCGGTCCGCCTCGGCCTGTAGCCCGTTCAGACACATCAGCGGCGCGGCAAGCGGGTCGTCACTTGCCAACCTGACCCACCCGCGACTTTCGGTCCGCATCGGTCCGACATCAAAGCAATAGCCGTCCTTGTCTGGCGGCGGCGACCAGCCATCAAGGAAATAGGGCCAGAAATGATACTGGATATCGGGATAGGTGGCGTGGCTTGATCGCAGGAAGGCACCGACCCGGCTTGGTGTCGTCGTCGCCGGGCCGCTGTGGGTCAGGAACCATTGCAGTCCGATGGCCAGCATCCGGTGCCGTTTCAGCAACTTGTTCTGCGACAGGCCCGCCGCGCAGCGATGCTTTATATGAACCTCCAATTGGTCATGCAAATTCTCGCCAACGCCGGCAAGGTCCTGGCGCACCCTTATGCCATGGGCGCGCAGCTGAGCGGCAGGCCCGATCCCCGACAGCATCAGGATCTGTGGTGACTGCACGGCACCGGCCGCCAGCGCCACCTCGCGGTCGCAATGCGCCGTCTCTGTCCTGCCGGCACGAAGGAAGGTGGCGCCGGTGACGCTGGTGCCGGTCATCGCCAGCCCGGTGACATGCGCCCCGGCCAGGATCGTCAGATTGTGGCGGCG
>CAJWDO010000069.1 GCA_913031555.1 uncultured Alphaproteobacteria bacterium
GGCCTACCATAGACGGACAGCACCGCACGGTCGGCCCTGCACGGCCAACAATTACATCAGGCTGGTGGCGGTCCGCCGCTGGCATAATCGATGAACTGGATCGTGTGCCGCACTGGGATCTCATCATCCAGCTGCTGGATACAGCCGATATTGCCTGCCGCCACAATCGGCGCGCCGGTGCCACGAATGTTGTCGAGCTTGCGCTGGCGCAGGCCATCGGCCATTTCGGGCTGCAGGATGTTATAGACCCCTGCCGACCCGCAGCAGAGATGTGGCTCCAGCGGCTGGCGCACCTCGAACCCGGCCTGACGAAGCAGGCTGACCGGCAGATCATGGATCTTTTGACCATGCTGCAACGAACAGGCCGAATGATAGGCCACGACGCCGCGCCCTTCCGGCGACGGATCTATGATCGTGTTCAGTGGCAGGTCGGCCAGCAATTCGGAAATGTCACAGGTCAGCGCGGCCACCTGCGCCGCGATATCCTTCAATTCCGGATCATCGCCAACGACATGTTCGTAGTCCTTGACCATGGTGCCGCACCCGGACGCGTTGACGACAATGGCATCCACTTCGCCCTTGCGAATTTCATCGCGCCAGGCCAGCAGCGTCGATCTTATGGCAGAACGCGCCGCAGATGCCTCGCCTATATGATGCGCCAGCGCACCACAACAGAAGGCCTCGGACCGGACTGTGACCCGTACGCCAAGCTTGTTGAGAACCCGCACCGTGCTGGCGTTAATGGCAGGATCGAGGGCCCGCTGCGCACAGCCGGCCAGCAGGATCACATGACGCGTCGCCTTCACCCGCGGGCCGAAAACCATCGTCTTGCTACCAACGCGGTCAAACGGCGGCAAACTGCGCGGCAGCTTGGCAAGCGCCGCCCTGATCCGGCCGGGCATGACGGGCGCAAACATATTGCCAATCCTGCCAAGCCTGATCATCAGCCGAAAGCGTGCCGCGTGCGGAATGACATGCGCCAACATCCGCCGCATCACCCGGTCCATCAGCGGCCGCCTGACCTGGCTGTCCATCCGGTCGCGGCCAATCTCGATCAAATGGTGATAATCGACCCCCGAGGGGCAGGTCGTTGTACAGGCAAGACAGCCAAGACAGCGGTCAAGATGAAACGCTGTATCCGATGATACGCTGTCCGGCGTTTCAAGAAGCTCACGCATCAGCCAGATGCGCCCGCGCGGGCTGTCACGCTCATCACCTGTCATCACATAGGTCGGACAGGTGGCAGTGCAGAACCCGCAATGCACGCATTTGCGAAGAATGGCGTCAGCCTCGCGAATCTGCGGGTCAAGAAGCTGGGTATCGCTGAAATGCGTCTGCATACCGCCCTCGTCTACACGCCGTGATGCATGCGTTCATAATTCAGAACACCCAGCGGGTCAAAGGATGCCTTGACCCGACGGTGAAGCTCGAGGATCGGACCAGGCAGCGGCTGGAACGGCTCGATGGTCTCGCGCGTCACCCCGACGTCGCGGACCAGCATGGCAAAGCCGCTTCCAAGTTCGGCGATCACCCCCCGCAACGCTGGCCCAATTCGCGGCGAATTCCCCGCCACCCAGATCAGTCCTCCGGCCCAGTCGGCAATCATCCGGATATCAAGACCCCGATCAATCGCCGCCAGCACTCGCGGCGCATCGGACGGCGCGCAGGATACCTTCCAGATGTCATGCGGCTTTTCGGCAAGCGGTTGAACATCCCTGATCCGGAGCCAGAGCGAGGCACTCCTGCCAACATCAAGCGGCTCGCCGCCACTGAGCGTCAGAAGGTGACCAAGTCTGTCAGCCACCGAGGCCTCAATCCCTTCCAGTCTGATCACCAGGGTAAAGGGCTTGCCAAGATCAACGCCCTCCTCGGCAGCAATGGATTTCGGCAGGATGACGGCGGCGCCGGGTTCATGCGAGGTGGCGAAAATCGAGGCAATTCCCGAAACCGCGTCGGAAAAGCTGTCATGGCCGACAAGAAGCGAACGCGCGGTCTCCGGGGCCGGCAGTGTCTTCAGGGTAATTTCATCCATCACGCCAAGCGTGCCGAAGGACCCGCACATGAGTTTCGACAGATCATAACCGGTGACATTCTTCATCACCCTGCCGCCCGACTTGAAGACCTCACCACGCCCGGACACAGCTTCAAAGCCAAGCAGATAGTCACGTGCCGCCCCGGCGGTCAGCCGCCGTGGCCCGGAAAGATTGGCCGCGATCACGCCGCCGATGGTGCCACGGACTCCCGGTTCCGCCTGCCCAAGAATGCGGGTCATGCTTGGCGGCTCGAAAGCCAGCATCTGGCGCGCCTCGGCGAGCGCCGCCTCGACAACATCCATCGGCGTTCCGGCACGCAGTGTCAGCACAAGCTCTTCGGGCTGGTAATCAACAATGCCGTTGAATGCGCTGACATCGAGAATGGAATCATAGCTCACTGTCCGGCCAAGATGGCGCTTCGTGCCAGTGGCACGCAGCTCCAGCCGCGACTTTGCCGCGACGGCGTCCTGAACGGCGTCCTGTACCTGTTGCAGATCGGAGGCGACGATATCGGTCATCTGGCAGTGGCCCTTTGCAAGTCAGCCCGGCGCCCGCAATTCGGCGCCCTAGAACCGTGGCAGATCGGGGTGCGGAAGCTTGCCCTTATGGACATGAAGCCGGCCAAGCTCGGCACAGCGGTGAAGATTGGGAAACACCTTGCCGGGATTCAAAAGATGCCCTGGATCGAATGCGCATTTCAGACGCTGTTGCTGTTTCAGATCATCCTCGGTGAACTGGATGTTCATCAGATCGCGTTTCTCAACCCCGACACCATGCTCACCCGTCAGCACGCCACCCATCTCGACACAACTGCGAAGAATATCCGCACCGAACTCCTCGGCCCGCTCCAGCTCGCCTGGCTGGTTGGCGTCAAACAGGATCAGCGGATGCAGATTTCCGTCGCCGGCATGGAAGACATTCGCCACGCGCAGGCCATATTGCTGGCTCAGCGAATTCATCCGCCGCATCATATCGGGAAGCCTGCGTCGCGGGATGGTGCCGTCCATACACAGATAATCCGGCGAGATTCGGCCCACTGCCGGGAATGCCGATTTGCGGCCGGCCCAGAACAGATTGCGTTCATCCTCGGACTGGCTGACACGCACGGATGTCGCGCCGGCAGCGCGAACGATTTTCTCTACGCGCTCGATCAGCGCGTCAACCTCGACCTCGGGACCATCAAGTTCGATGATCAGAAGTGCCGCCGCCTCTCGCGGGTAGCCGGCATTGGCGAAATCCTCGGCGGCGTTGATGGCAAGCCCGTCCATCATCTCCATGCCGGCCGGGATAATGCCGGCGCCAATGACGTCTCCAACCGCCATGCCGGCATCACCGGTATCATCGAAACCGACAAGAAGCGCCCGCGCCGTGGCCGGTTTCTGCAGAATGCGAAGCGTCACCTCGCTGACAACGCCAAGCAATCCTTCCGAGCCGGTCATCACACCAAGAAGATCATAATCACCGGCATCAAGATGCTTGCCGCCAAAGCGCAGAATCTCTCCCTCAATGGTGACGATCTCGACGCCAAGAAGATTGTTTGTCGTCAGGCCGTATTTTAGACAGTGAACACCGCCCGAATTTTCGGCCACATTGCCGCCAACGGAACAGGCAATCTGGCTTGACGGGTCGGGTGCGTAATAGAACCCGTCACCCTGCACCGCATGCGTGATGGCAAGATTGGTCACACCAGGCTGGGCGACGACACAGCGGTTCGCGTAATCCACCTCAAGAATGCGGTTGAACTTGCCAAGCACCAGCAGCACCGCATCCGCCAGTGGCAGGGCGCCGCCCGACAGCGAGGTGCCTGCCCCACGCGGCACGACCTTGATTTCCTGCTCATGGCAGTATTTCATCACGGCGGCGATCTGATCGACCGTTTCCGGCAGCAATACCGCCAGTGGGACCTGCCGATAGGCCGAAAGACCGTCGGAATCAAAGGCCTTCATGCTTTCGGTCGAATCAACAACACAGCCATCCGGGAGCATGCGCCGCAGCGCGCCACAGATATCACCGCGCCGGTCAATCACTGTCTGGTCTGGTTCCGGCATCAACATTGTCGGGGTCCGTCGATAATGATCACTTTATTGGCACTATACATGTAGTCACACCGGCCTGTCAGCGCCATGTCGTTGCTGATTTGCCGCACCGGCCTGTCGGCAACGACCATAATGAATCAGGTGCCAAAACGAAAAACGGCCGGCAATGCCGACCGTTGGTCAAGATAACTACGGGCAGCTTCAGCCCTGACGTGCCTTCATACGCGGGTTACGCTTGTTGATCACATAAAGGCGGCCGCGACGGCGCACAACCTGACAGTTGCGATCACGCGTCTTGAGGGTTTTGAGCGAGCTGGCGACTTTCATATTCGGCTCCGGCACAAAGCGGTTAAATCGAATGAGCAGGTTAGGTAGCACCGCACCCCGGCAACGTCAATGCAGAAATCCGGTCCGCGCGGCATGTCTAGCCGGCGCAGGCCACACCCGTGCCTTTAAGACCACAATAACCATTCGGTACCTTGTGAAGATATTGCTGGTGGTAGTCCTCGGCGTAATAGAACTGTCCTGCTGGGCCGATCTCGGTGGTGACCTCGCCCATGCCACGCGCCGCCAGAGCCGCACCGTAGTCATTCGCCATGTCGTGGACAAGATCAAGCTGCTCGTCCGAGGTGGTGAAAATCGCCGAGCGGTACTGCGTGCCGAAGTCATTGCCCTGGCGATAGCCCTGCGTCGGATCATGTTCCTCAAAGAAGGTTTTCAGGATCCGGCTGAGGGGGATGTGCGTCGGGTCATAGACCACCAGCACGATCTCGGTATGGCCGGTGCGCCCCGAACAGACTTCCTCATAGGTCGGGTTGGGGGTGGACCCGCCAGCATAGCCAACCGCCGTGGTGAACACGCCCTCAAGCTTCCAGAACAGGCGCTCCGCCCCCCAGAAACAGCCAAGCCCGAGATGGATTTCCTCAAGATGGTCGTCAAAAGGGCCCATTGTCGGGGTTCCCAGAACGCAGTGCGGGGCGCCTTCCCATATCGGCATCTCGCGGCCTGGCAGCGCCTCGGACAACAACGGTATCCGTGCCTTGAAAGGATTCGAAAACAGCATGGCAGCCTCACATTTCGCAGATTATCTCGAACTAACTCTGGCGACGAAGCGCCTCGACACCCGGCAGATCACGACCTTCCAGCCATTCAAGAAAGGCGCCGCCAGCAGTTGATACATATGAGAATTGGTCGCTGACCCCAGCATTTGCAAGGGCCGCCAGCGTATCGCCGCCACCGGCAACAGACATCGTCTCGCCAGCCTGCGTGGCCGCGGCCACGGCCCGGGCCACCTCGTTGGTCGCACTGTCAAAGGGGGAAAACTCGAACGCGCCCATAGGCCCGTTCCAGACAACGGTCCGGCACCCGGCAAGACCGGCAACAATCGTAGCAACTGATCGTGGGCCGGCATCAAGGATCATCTCATCCGCTGATACATCACCGGGCGTTGCGACGCGGTGCGGAACATCCTTTGCCAGTTTCGCCGCGACAAGAAAATCCTCTGGCAGTTCTATGTGACAGCCATGCGCTGTCGCCCTTTCAGCGACGGCGCGCGCAGTGTTTACCATGTCAGTCTCTACAAGCGAGGCGCCGACATTCTGGCCAGCCGCTAACAGGAAGGTATTGGCCATGCCGCCGCCAAGAATCAGCCGGTCAACTGTCGTGATCAGGTTTTCCAGCACCTGAAGCTTTGTCGACACTTTCGCGCCGCCAACAATCGCCGCGACGGGGCGCGACGGCGATGCCAGCGCGGCATGAAGCGCCGACAATTCCTCGCCAAGTGCCCGGCCCGCCGTCGCGACCTCCATCAGACGCGGCAGTGCCTCAACAGATGCGTGCGCGCGGTGGGTGCAGGAAAAGGCATCACCAACATAAATATCACCAAGCCCGGCCAGAGCCGCCGCAAAACCCGGATCATTCGCCTCTTCTTCGGGATGGAAACGAAGATTCTCCATCATCACCACATCACCATCGGTCAATGCGGCAACGGCATCACGCGCGCCCTGACCCAGAAGATCAGCCTCGACCGGCACCGGGCAACCAAGAAGTTCAGACAGGCGCACGGCGACCGGCGCGACGGAAAATTCCGGGGCGACCTTGCCCTTGGGCCGGCCAAGATGGGTCAATATGATGAGCCTTGCACCGGCGCGTCGCAACGTTTCGAGCCCTGGTAGAATCCGCCAGATCCGCGTGTCATCAGTCACCATCCCGTCGGCAAGCGGCACATTCAGATCAAGCCTGACAAGGCAACGGCGGCCTGCGGTTTCCACTTCGTCGACAAACAGGAATGGCACGTCCATTGGGATCCCCCGAGACAAGGCAGTTTTGCAGCTTCGTGCTAACGAAGAGGCCTAGCCGATCACGCCATCACTGACAAGACCAACCCGTAAAACCCGTTTTGTGGCAAAGTCACTCGACCTTGAGCGGTAAAACAGGGTAAACAAAGCGTTAAGGTTAGCTTTTTTGTGATGTGTCCCCGGTATGCTGCCGATTTATGTGATTTCCCTGAAGACATCGAAGAGCCGTCGTCGCGCGATGAGCGAACGCATGGCCGAGCTCGGTCTCGACTTCAATTTCATCGATGGGGTCATTGGCAAGGACATTCCTGCCGACCAAAGGACAAGTCTGCTCTCCGACAAACGTCGATTTCATCTTGGCGCGCCCTTGTCCGACGGGGCGTTGGGGTGCCTGATGAGCCACCGGCGTGCCTGGGAGATGATAAGCGACACAAATGTCGACGCCGCCATCATTCTTGAGGATGACGCCGATCTGGCGCCCGAGGCCCTTGACGTGCTGCCACGCATTGCGGCCCTGAAAGGGCGGTTCGACCTGATCAACCTTCATCACACTTCAGGCCGGCCTCTTGTCGATGCGGCACGAATCTCACCAACGCACACCCTCTCTATCACCCGCTATGTCAGCATTGGTGCGATTGGCTATGTTGTCAGCCGCACCGCCGCCGAAAAGCTGCTTGGCGTGTCAGTCCCCGGCATTTTCGAGGTGGATGTCTTGATGAACCGCTGGTGGGAGCACGGGTTGAAGACGCTTGTCCTCACCCCGTCGATCGTCAGCGAGGATGGTCATGATTCGACCATCGGCTATCATGGCGTAAAACCGAGATGGGAACGGGACAGGCTGGGTAGCAGGATCGCCAGAGACCTTAACCGCAAACGCGATTCCATTGCCAAGCGTCTGGCTTTTTCGGCAATGGTGAGGTCGGCAAAGCTGCGGCTTGCGGAAAACGCGCCGCGCAAGGCCAGCATCAATCTGCAAAATCCCGATCTGACCTGGCTGACAGAAACAAACTGATCCCGATGACCCGCAATATGGTGGACCTTAAGGTTGGCCAATCTCAGCCCTTGCCGGAATAATCCTCGTAGGATTTTTCCTCGACCAGCGCCGAGCCAGTGGCAAGGTTGATCTGTTTTTTCAATTCGGCCCGCCTGTCGTTCGTTACATAGACGGCACGCGCCAGCTCGATGAACCGGTCGCCAAAGCGCCCGCCAGCCTCCTCGGCGCGGATATTGTCCTCGATATCCCATAGCTGGCCATTTACCGTGCGGAGCGCATCGGTCAGGGACACCATCTCGTCACTGTCAAACACGCCGCCACTGACCAGCGGTCGGAGCGAATCCAGTTCAGCGGTGACGTTCTCAAGTTTGTCATGATCCACAATCCGCGCCGACTTGATTTCAAGGATGGTGACCTTGTCGACAACCTCGCCGACAGAAACGGGAACGCTGAGTAACATGGTGTCGCTTTTTTTGCTGATGGGTCCGAAGCCTG
>CAJWDO010000070.1 GCA_913031555.1 uncultured Alphaproteobacteria bacterium
CAAGGTTCTGGCAAGCGCCGCGCCGTCTGCGCCGCCGCCGGACGTGGCGAACCAGCCTGTCAGGACAAGCAGAACGACCGTATCCATGGCGAGGATCAGCGCCAGCGGCAGCGCGGCTCCGTCGCCAAGCGCGAGAATGGCCAGCGGCACGCCGATATAACCATAATTCGGGTAGGCGGCGTTCAGCCCGAAAATGCCGCTTTCAAGCCGTGACAGCGAAAAAAGCGGCCGCGCGACCAGTGCCGACAGCACAAAGACAAGCACGGTTGCCAGCTCATAACGCCAGATGAATCCCCAATTGAGGAAATCGAGCGCGCTGCCGGCGCCGATCTTGACGAACACCATCGTCGGCATAGCGATAAAAAAGGCGTATTTCGCCATCATTCTGGCGTCGCGCTGGTCAACGAATCCCACACCCCGGCAGAACATACCAAGGAAGATCAGGGCAAAGAAGGGAATGGTCAGGTTGAGGACGGCAGACATGCAGGGCAGCGTATGTAACGTGGCAGGAAATGCAATGCCTCACAAAAAGTGGGCGTGATGCCAGTCTGAATTACAGGTAATATGTGGCACCGACAAGCGCGTAGGTCACCGCGCAGAGGCTTCGGGTCAGCATTCGGGTCAGCATTCGGGTCAGCACTCAGATCAGGCGGGGGTGGCCGTCGCAAGCAGTGATTTCATCGCGTGATGGCCCGACATGAACGCATCCTCGACACGCGCGCCGGCGGTCCAGTCGCCGGCAATGCCGATCATTCCGTCCGCCGTTTGCCGCGGGGCATCCTCAGCCACCGGGCGAATGACCCTGGCATAGCGCCACCGGTGCGCCGCCATATAGCGCGGTGCCGGCGGGGTGGCCCCGACCATCTCCTGCCACGCCTCCAGAAGCACGCTGGCAACCGAAGCGGCATCCTGTTCCAGTTCGGTCTCGCTCCAGTCCGAGGCGGCCTGCACGACCAGCCCCATACCAGCCTCACTGGCGGCGGCGTCCGGCCGCAGGTCCTCCCGGCAGGCCCATCCGACCGGTCCGCTTTTGGTGCTGACAGGGGCTGCCATGCCAGGCAGGTCTTCAGCGGCGAAGCCGTACATGCCGGTCCAGCAGGGCGCATAGGCGGCGCTGCGCGCGGTGGCGGCAAGGTCCGGGGCGACAGGGTCCAGAAGTCGTGCCGCCTGCGGTGCCGGTGCTGTCACCAGCACCTGAGGCGTGCGCGCCACCGGCCCGTCCGCGTCATGAAGCGTGATCAGTCCGTTATCGCGCGTGATTCCGGTGATTTCGACCTGTTGCCGGATGGTAAGCCCGTCGCCGAGAAAGACCGGAAAATTGCGCATCGTCGGCGCGCCGCAAAAGGCATCGCGGCCGGCCACATGCCATGGCCGCAGCGCCCCGGCCGCCTGTGCGCTCTCGCAGGCGGTGATGAAGTCGGGCTGGCGCGCGGTCAGGAACTGCGCACCGTGATTGAAGGTGAAACCGTCAGCGCGGCGGGTTGATACGCGCCCACCGATGCGCCGCCCCTTGTCCAGCACACAGACTGATCGGCCTGCCGACCGCGCGACGCCTGCCGCCGCAAGGCCCGCCATGCCGCTGCCGATGATGATGATGTCGAAAGTCCGAGGTGAAGACATAATACCGTTCCGTGTATTGCCGCCGCACGCCTTTGCCCCGCTGGCGCCGTGCCACGGATATGGGTATGGTGTGGCCAAATCACCAGCCGGGATCAGAGGATATGCTGTCTACAAACGCTGCCGCCACGCTGCGCAAGGAGGCTGCCTCGCTGCGGGAGGTACATCTTCGCGACCTGCTTGCCGATGCCGGGCGGGCCCGCGGTCTTGTCTATGAGATGGATGATCTTCGGGTTGACCTGTCTCGCCAGAAACTGACAGCGCAGACCATGACGGCCCTTCTGGATCTGGCGATGGAAACCGGCCTTGTGGCCAGCATAGACGCCCTGTTCGCCGGCGAGCGGATCAACAAATCAGAGGATCGCGCCGTTGTCCATATGGCGCAGCGCGCGGCAACCCGCCGCGAGGGTGCGGAATATGCGCGTCTTTCGGGTTTTGCAGATTCGGCTCGGCGCGGCGACGTCACGGATGTGGTGAATATCGGTATCGGCGGGTCCGATCTGGGCCCGGCCATGGTCAGCGCCGCGCTGGCCGGTCATGCCAGCGGTCCGCGCCTGCATTATGTGTCGAATGTCGATCCCAGCCATCTACATGATGTGCTGACGGGCTGCGATCCGGCGCGCACGCTGATCATAGTCACCTCGAAAACCTTCACCACCGCCGAGACAATGCGCAACGCGGCGCTGGCGCGGGACTGGCAGGGTGGTTCGGGTGGCGGCATGGTGGCGGTGACGGCGGCGCCGCAGGTGGCGCGCGGCTGGGGAATTGACCCGGATCATATCTTTGAATTCGACCAGGGCGTTGGCGGGCGCTATTCGCTGTGGTCGGCGGTCGGTCTGCCGGTGATGATCGATGTCGGGCCGGCTGCCTTCACCGACATGCTGGCTGGCGCAGCGGCGATGGATGACCATTTCCGCACCGCACCGCATGACGCGAACCTGCCGGTGTTGATGGGGCTGCTTCGCGTCTGGAACCGCAATTTCATGAATCTCGCGACGCACGGCATCATGCCCTATGACCAGCGGTTGCACCTGCTGCCGGCCTGGGCGCAGCAGCTGGAGATGGAATCAAACGGCAAGTCGGTCTCGGTCGACGGGGCGCCGCTGCGCCATGCGACGACGCCGGTGATCTGGGGTACGGCCGGCACCGGCTGTCAGCACAGTTTCTTTCAGGCGCTGCATCAGGGCAGCGATCCGGTACCGCTGGATATTCTGGTGCCGATGCGGCCGACCGGGCTGCACCTTGCCGGCGATTGGGCGGCTAGCCATCAGGTGCTGGTCGCCAATGCTGTGGCGCAGGCCGAGGCGCTGGCCATCGGCAGCCCCAATGAGGCCGAACCGCACCGTCATTTCGCCGGGGACAGGCCATCGACAATCATCAGCTGGAATGCCACAACGCCCTTCGCGCTCGGTCGGCTGCTGGCGCTTTATGAACATGTCACGGTGGTCAGCGGCTTTGTCTGGGGCGTCAACAGTTTCGACCAATGGGGGGTCGAGCTTGGCAAGGCGATGGCCGGACAGGCAGAGGCGGTTCTTGTTGGTGAGACGGCCTCCGACAGCCTCAGCGTGACGGCGGCGGATCTGCTGGCACGGATGTCCGGATCAGGCGACAGTTAGCCTCGTGTTCAGTGGGTTTGTCGGCATCGACTGGTCGGGTGCGCGTGGGCCGCGCCAGCCCGGCATTCAGGTCGCACGGGCCAGGCCCGGGCGCGCCGCGCCGCTGACAATTCTGCCGACAGGCGCGCGGCATTGGGGCCGTGATACTGTCCATGACTGGCTGCTGTCCGAAACAGAAGGCAATGGTGGCGGCGCGCCGATCCTTGTCGGAATCGATTTCGCCTTCGCGCATCCCTTCATTGACGAGGGTGCCTATTACCCCGGCCTTGCCGACGCGCCGCGTGACCCGGCGGCGCTGTGGGCGCGGGTCGAGGCCGAAAGCATGAACGACCCGCATCTCTATGGCGGGGCGATGTTCGCGGCACCATGTTTTGCCGATTATTACCTGTCACCGCGCAATCATGGCGCGCCGCTCTATCGCAGCCGCCGGCGCCTGACCGAACTGGCGGCGCGTGACTCGGCGCGCGCGCCGTCGCCGACCTTCAAGGCCATCGGGGCCGACAATGTCGCCACCGGGTCGATGGCCGGCATGCGCCTGATCCATGCGCTCCGGGCGGCGCTGGGGCCGCGCCTTGCCGTCTGGCCATTTGACGAGGTGACTCCGGCTGACGGTCTGGCGATGGTACTGGTGGAAATCTTCCCAAGCTATTACTTCCACCGCGCTGGCTTCAACCCGGCAAGGAACGCGGCTGCCGACCCGGCCTTCATGAATGGCGCGTTGGCGGCCTATGACAGCCGGGGAGTCGGGCAGGATTTCGTGCCGCGCGGGGCCGATGCCGATGAGGCGGATGCGATTATCTCAGCCGCGGCGCTGCGCTGGTTCGCCGGCAAGGACGGGGCATGGGCCGCGCCGCCGGCCGCCGGCCTGGAGGGATGGATCTTCGGGGTGCCGGGTCGGGACGACTGACAATCGGTCCGGGCAACAGTAAGCTGCCAAGGCCATGCTGATACGGCTATGCTGACAGCACGATCAAACACAAGAGAGCCATGACATGCCGAAAATCGACCTTGAGAGTGTTCCGGTGCATGACCGGATCGTCTATCCGGAACCCTATCGCAGCGAGACCGAAGGCTATGAACAGCAGCGGGTCGGCGATGCCGCCGGCCTGACCAAGATGGGAATCAACCGGGTGGTATTGCCGCCGCGTTCGCGCACCGCACTGCGCCATTGGCATGAGGTTGATGACGAATTCGTCATCATCATTTCAGGCGAGGTGGTACTTCGTGAGGAGGGGGTCGAAACGGTGCTTGGCGCTGGCGACTGCGCCGGCTTCAGGGCCGGGGTGGCGAATGGCCATGCGCTGGAGAACCGGAGTGACGAGCCGGCCATTCTGTTCGAGATCGGTACCCGCGATGAAATCGAGACGGCGCATTACCCTGATGCCGATCTCAGATATGAGAAACGCAACGGTGAACACCGTTTCTTTCATCGTGACAGCACGCCCTATCCGACGACGAAAGGCTGAAGCTCAGACGCTGCCAGCCAGATAGACGGCACGGTGCCAGTGGAAGATGCCGATGGTCAGTGCGATCAGCGCCCCAAGCAGCGCGTAGATCACCAGCCGCTTCTTGCGGTCCGCCATATCCGATTTGCCAACCTTGTCGATGGCGAGAAAGACCGCGCCAGCCGCCAGAAGAAAGCCGCCGCCGCCAACCAGTACCGTATCCATACCATCACTCCATCATTGCCTGTGCCATCATTGCCGTGGTGTCATCGCCGTGGTGTCATCGCCGTGGTGTCATTACCTGTGGCGGAATGTCACGGTTGGGAGAATGGCATGAAACCGGTGGCCCGACAATGTCGGTGGTGCCACCTTTTAGCTGAAACCGTCAGACGGTCTTGCTGACAGGTTCGAAATCCTCGCCATTGTAATAGAACAGGCTGCCGTCGCCGATATCGTTCCACAGGCCGTGGATCGACAGCGTTTCCGCCTCGACGGCTTCGCGGACGAAGGGAAAGCCCATCAGGTTGTGCAGTGATTCCACGATGCCCTCGCGCTCCAGCGCGGCGATCTGCTGTTCCTCGCTTCCGGTGCCGACTATGCGCTCATAGGCCGGCCGGAGGATGTCCATCCAGCGGCCGACAAAGCTGGATTGTTTCTCCAGTTCCGGGGCGTCGCCATGGCACATGCGATAGCAGCCATTGACGCCGCCGCAACTCGAATGGCCAAGGATGATCAAATGCGGGACCTTCAGCGTGCACACCGCATATTCCAGCGCCGCCGAGGTGCCGTGATGGACGCCGTCCGGCTTGAAGGGCGGGACGAGGTTGGCGATGTTGCGGTGGATGAAAAGCTCACCGGGGTCGGGCCCGAAGAAAGCGGTGGCATTGACGCGGCTGTCACAGCAGGAAATGACCATCGCGCGCGGATGCTGTCCGTCCTCGGCAAGATGCTTGTACCAAACCTTGTTCTCGACGAACTTCGTTGCCTTCCATCCTTCATAGCGTTGTACGAAATAGGGTGGCAGTGGCAGGCCGATAGTCATGACTGTCCTCTTTGCTGATTGCCACCTTCTACAGCGGGCTGGTGGGAAAATCTACTGGTCGACATCCTGATGGTAGCTGTCGCGAAGCGTGGTGATGATATCATCAAGGAACTTTGCCGCCGCCACCGGCAGGACGCGCCCCTTCAGGTGACAGATATGAAGGGTACCCGCCGGCACATCGTCAGGGTGAATAGGCCGCGCGACAAGACGCGGGTCGAAATCATTCGCCGGACCGTCGCCGCCGGCCCCGATGGCGATCGGGATCTGGAAGAACAGCGATGGTTCGAAATGCAGGAAATTCTGCATGAATTCGAAACTGTCCGATTCCAGAATGACGTCCGTCTCGACGTTCCGCCGCAACAGCCCGGTATCCAGCAACTGGCGCACTCCGCTTTGTGCCGTCGGCAGAACCAGTTTCTCGCCGGCAAGATCGCGCAGGCGGATCTGCTCGCGCGCGGCAAGCCGGTGGTCGGCCGGCATCACGCAATGGATTTGCTGGCGAAGCGTGGCGGCAACATGAACATGCGCCGCCCGAATCGGTGCGAAGATCAGCGCGATATCGGCATCAAGAGAAAACAGTCGCGACTCGGACTCATCGCCATAGCAGCGCACCAGGTCGAAGCTTACTGCGGGATGCGAGGCGCGGTATGTCGCGATGGTTTCCGGCAACAGCCGCCGCAGGGCATCCGCTCCGCTGGCAATACGCACATGACCGCGCCGGATGCCGCTGAGATCGGCGATCTGCGATTGCACCCGGGCCAGATCGGCGAATTGCAGGCGGATATGCTGAACAAAAATTTCACCGGCCGTGTTCAGCCTTACCCCGCCGGGCAGCCGTTCGAACAGCGGTTGGCCTATTTCGTCCTCGATTTGCAGGATCCGCCTGTTCAGCGCCGTCGAGGTGATTGCAAGCTTGTCGGCCGCTTTTCGAATTGATCCTTCGCGGGCAACGACATCAATAAATTTCAGGCTGGTCATGAACCGCATGATCAAAATCTCCAAAAACGTCGGTCTGCGACTTCATATAGCAAAGCGCTGCAAAAATTGCACTGCTTGCCTGCAAAAATAGCAGAATTGCAACGCGCCGGTTCTTGATAGTCACGTTACACCACAGATGGTGGGGCTTGCTCCCCCCGCATGTCACGCCATCAAAGACCTGTCGCCAAGCACCGTGGTGGCGACAGTGCAAAGGAAGGACTGACTATGAAGTACATCGTTGCAATCATTCAGCCCAGTCGCCTCGCCGCCGTGCATGAAGCACTGGTGGCGATCGGTATTGAGGGGCTGACCACATCGGAAGTTCAGGGATATGGCCGTCAGAAAGGCAAGACCGAAGTCTATCGCGGCACTGAATACACCGTGAATTTTCTTCCGAAAGTGAAAATCGAGATCGCCGTAGGTGCGGACATGGCCGAGAAGGTCTGTGACGCCATCAAGGGCGCGGCCGAGTCGGGCAAGATCGGCGACGGCAAGGTTTTCGTTCTGGATCTCGAAACAGCCCTGCGTATTCGTACGGGCGAAGCTGGCGTTGCGGCGCTGTAAGACCAAGGAGTCTCTCAAATGTTGAAATCCGTTTCCTCTGTTCTGGCAATCGCCGCCGCCGGCGCGATGCTGGCGACACCAGCCCTGGCCCAGGAAATGCCAGAGCACGGTATATTTATTCTGAACTCGTTGTTGTTCCTTATCGGTGGTGTGCTGGTCATGTTCATGGCCTGCGGCTTTTGTATGCTCGAGGCCGGACTCGTTCGCGCCAAGAACACCACAACGCAGCTGACCAAGAATGTTGCGCTCTTCTCGATCGCCGCGGTCGGTTACTACATAATCGGCTACAACCTGATGTACCCGCTTGGCACATGGTCGGTTGACGGCATCCTGTCCGGCGTCATCGGCGTTGCGGCGATGGAGGCTGTCGGCGTGGCGGCTGATGGTGCGGATGATCTGGCCTATGCCTCGACCGCGTCGGACTATTTCTTCCAGTTGATGTTCTGTGCCGCGACCGCCTCGATTGTGTCGGGAACGGTTGCCGAGCGTATCAAACTGTGGCCGTTTCTTCTGTTCACACTCATCCTGACCGCATTCATCTACCCATTCCAGGCAAGCTGGAAGTGGGGTGGCGGTTTCCTTGACGAGATGG
>CAJWDO010000071.1 GCA_913031555.1 uncultured Alphaproteobacteria bacterium
GAGGAAGAGTGCGAGGCGGACGCCAGCGACCGCGAGAAGATCGTGGTGATCGGTGGTGGCCCCAACCGGATCGGTCAGGGCATCGAGTTCGATTACTGCTGTGTGCACGCGGCCCTGGCCATGCGTGAAGACGGCTACGAAACCATCATGATCAACTGCAACCCGGAGACCGTGTCCACCGACTACGACACCTCCGACCGGTTGTACTTCGAGCCGATTACCCTGGAAGACGTGCTGGAAATCATTCACGTCGAGAAGCCCAAGGGCGTGATTGTGCAGTACGGCGGCCAGACCCCGCTGAAACTGGCCCGTGGCCTGGAAGCGGCCGGCGTGCCGATCATCGGCACCAGCCCGGACGCCATTGACCGTGCCGAGGACCGGGAACGGTTCCAGCAGATGATCACCCGCCTGGGCCTGAAGCAGCCGGAAAACGCTACCGTGCGCAGCCATGAGGAAGGCATTCTGGCGGCCCGGGAAATTGGCTACCCGCTGGTGGTGCGTCCGTCTTACGTGCTGGGCGGTCGTGCCATGGAAATCGTCTACGACGAGGAAGAGCTGGTGCGCTACATGCGCAACGCAGTGCTGGTCTCCAACGACAGCCCGGTGCTGCTGGACCACTTCCTGAACGCCGCCATCGAGGTGGACATCGACGCCATCTCCGACGGTAAAGACGTGGTCATTGGTGGCATCATGCAGCACATTGAGCAGGCCGGCGTTCACTCCGGTGACTCCGCCTGTTCACTGCCGCCGTACACCCTGTCCCAGCAGGTTCAGGACGAAATGCGCGATGCCGTCAAGAAGATGGCCATCGAGCTGGATGTGGTCGGTCTGATGAACGTGCAGCTGGCCTGGCAGGACGGCGAGATCTACGTGATCGAGGTAAACCCGCGGGCCTCGCGTACCGTGCCGTTCGTGTCCAAGGCCATCGGTGTGTCCCTGGCCAAGGTGGCGGCCCGTTGTATGGCCGGTACCAGTCTCAAGGAACAGGGCTTCACCGAAGAGGTCAAACCACAACACTACTTTGTCAAAGAAGCGGTGTTCCCGTTTGCCAAGTTCCCGAAGGTTGACCCCATTCTCGGCCCGGAGATGAAATCCACCGGCGAGGTGATGGGGATCGATAGCGATTTCGGCCGCGCCTTCGCCAAGAGCCAGCTTGGCGCCGGTGTCGATCTGCCATTGACCGGCAAGGTGTTTGTGTCGGTCCGCAACGAGGACAAGGCGGGCTTTATCGCGATCTGCCGCGATCTGGTCGAAATCGGGTTCAAGATTCTGTCCACCGGTGGCACCGCCGACGCGCTGACCGCGGCCGGCGTTCCGGCAACCCGCATCAACAAGGTCATGGAGGGCCGCCCACATGTCGTCGATGCGATGCTGTCGGGCGACATCCAGATCGTCTTCAACACCGCGATGGGTGCCGCCTCGATGCGGGATTCTTTCTCCTTGCGTCACACGGCATTAACGAACAAAATTCCATATTATACGACGGTTTCAGGAAGCCGCGCTGCCGCTCAGGCCATTCGGGCCATGCAGCAGGGTGACCTCGGTGTTCGTACACTGCAGGATTTCCTGTCCGACATTGCCAGCTGACAACGGCTCTGCAACCGCAGGCGTGGGCGAGGCGTTGTTGTGACAGCGATGTGGTGCCGGGCGCGGCGGATTGGACTGCAACAGCAGGGCCAGACTGCCGTAACATGAATTGAACAACGCCAGAGCGAATGGCGACAGACTTAACGAAGATTGATTGAACGGCGACGGAACGATGGAAAAGATTCCCTTCACCCCGCAGGGGCTGGACACAATCAAGGTGGAACTGGCGCATCTGAAGGCCAATGAAAGGCCGGCGGTGATCCAGGCCATTGCCGATGCGCGCGAACATGGCGATTTGTCGGAAAATGCCGAATATCACGCGGCGCGCGAACGTCAGTCCTTTATCGAGGGGCGGATCTCCGAGCTTGAGGATGTGACAAGCCGCGCCGAGGTGGTCGACGCCACCAAGCTGAGCAGTGAGAAGGTTACCTTCGGCACCACTGTCGAGGTCGCCGACGAGGATACAGACGAGGAATCCACCTATCATATCGTCGGCCCCTATGAGGCCGATATCAACAAGGGTCTTGTCTCGACATCATCGCCGATCGCGCGGGGCCTCATTGGCAAGTCGGTAGGGGATTCGGCCGAGGTGAATACACCCGGCGGCGTGAAAAGCTATGAAGTTCTGTCGATCGCCCTGTTCGATATGAGCAAGGTTTCGATATGAGCAAGGTGGCGGGGTAGGGGTGACCCTTTATTCCGCTACCTGCGCCAACCTTAACGACAGATTAACGAGTATTCGCGCACCATTCCCCTCCATACAGACAGGGAGGGAAAAATGGCGCGTTGGAATGAACTGCCTTGGCGGGAGGAAGTATACGCTGCGGCAGAGGTTTGGAAGGAACGGTGTTTCTTTGGTGATCGCTCGCTATTCAATGATCGCCCAGTTTGGACCGAAGAAAATTTCAAATCGCTGGATGGGTTAACCGTCCAGAACCCGCTCTACGACTTGAAAAATGAAGTCGATAAGAAGCAAAATCCCCACGAATGCGTTTTTCTGATCAAGTTGAAACTCCAACTTTCTGGCCGTGCCAATGATGAGACCATTCAACTCGCTGCCGAACTCTTTTGGTTCATAAATCTGATCTCCACCAACGGTACAGCCAAAAAACGAGAAATTATCAATCGAATATGTTCCTGGAGATCACTCGCAGGAGAGGGAGATACCCGTTTCCTCAGACCGGATGTGTTGAAAGGCATCGCGAACCCCGGCTCTCGATTTAGCCCAAGTATTTTCAAGAATTTTGTATACATGATCTCAATGATGATTGAGTGGAAGACGATCGATTTGGCGGTCCGCAATAGGTTCCTATCTGCCGATTAAGAGTGGAGCTTTGCCAATTGGTGGGATCAAAGTTGGGCCGATAGCCCTAACCCCCCCTACGCCTCGTCGACAGGGACGCCGGGCATGTCCTTTGCCGAGCGGATCGACAGCGCTGTCTTCACATGGCTGACATTCGGCGCCGGCGTCAGGCGGGTGGTCAGGAATTTCTGAAAATCATCCCAGTCATGGGCGACGATCTTCAACAGGAAGTCCGTCTCGCCCATCAGCATGTGGCATTCACGCACCTGCGGCCATGAGGTGACCATCTCCTCGAACAGCTGCAGATCGGCCTCGGCCTGGCTTGTCAGCCCAACAAAGGCGAAGACCTGCACCGAATAACCTAGCGATTCCGGGTCCAGATCAGCGTGATAGCCACGGATGATTCCGGCATCCTCCAGCCCGCGAACGCGGCGCAGACAGGGCGGCGCGGAAATACCGGCGCGCTTTGCCAGATCGACATTGGTCATCCGACCGTCATCCTGCAGATCGCCGAGAATCTGCCGGTCGACACTGTCCAGCTTCACCTTGCCCGTCATGATGCCCCGTATATGAATTTCTGGAGTGATTGAGAAAAATGACCCGTAAAAACAGCTTCAGAATAAGACCGGCCCCATCTTCGCGCAAGAAAATTGCGAAATATTATTGCGCAACCTCGCCGCATTTCCTACGAATGAAATAGGCGGGAATTCAGCAGGCCTAGCGGTTTCCGGCCGCCCGGACACAAGCAAATCACCATAGGCCGAACACCATAGGTCGATCACCATAGGCCGAATACCGTAAGCCTGATAAAGGGTCGGCAAGCTGGCATATCAGGGCGTGCCGGCCGCCGACCGCGGCACACGCCATCTGACACGCCATCTGGCACCATCATGGGAGACATGCCGCAATGCCAGACAGCAACGCCAAAGACAGTGAACCCATAGACGCCGGGTCAGTCGAGACAGCACAAACCGAGACAGCACAAACCGAGACTGGGCCGGCCCAGATCTGGGTTGTCAGCGACGGCACGGCTGGCATGCGGCTGCAGGCGGTGGCGCTGGCCGATGCATTGCGCCGGGCGCGTTCAGACTGCAATTGCGAGGAATATTCGGTCTCACCGCACGCCGTGGTCAGATTGTTGCCGCGGCTGGCAGCGTGGATGCCGGGACTGCCGCTCTATGCGACAAGGACAGGCCAGCTCCAGCGCCGTCCGCATACCGGACAGTTCCCCGACATCCTGATCACCTGCGGACGCCGGATGGCCGGGCTTGCGCTGGCCTTGCGGCGGCGGGCGCATGCCGCCGGCACGCCGACGCGGATCGTCCATATTCAGGACCCGCGCCTGCCGCCGCGCCTGTTCGATGCGCTGGTGGTGCCACGCCATGATCGGGCGCGCGGGCCGAACGTGCTTGTCACGACCGGATCGCTGAACAGGCTGACGCTTGGCTCGATCCAGCGCGCGATGATGGACATGCCCTCGCGATGGCTTGGCACGACGCGGCGCACCGCGGTGGCGGTGATGCTTGGCGGCGACAACAGGCGCTATCGCGTGACGCCCGAAATGGCGGCAACGATGGCAAGGCGGCTTGCGGATTTCGCCGAGGCCAATGCGGCGCAGCTGATCCCTGTCGCCTCGCGGCGCACGCCGGACGGGCTGGTCGACAGCATCACCGCGGCGCTGCCACCCAATCAGGTGATGCTGCCGCAGGATGACGAGCCGAAAATCTATCCCGGGGTTCTGGGGCTGGCGCAGGCCACCATCATCACCGCTGATTCGGTGAATATGGCCAGCGAGGCGGCGATCAGCGGCAAGCCGGTAATGATCGCCCCCTGGCGCGCGGCGACACTGGACAATCCCAGCGGCGAGGCCGGGCGCATCCGCGCCTTTCATGACGCCATGTTCGCCGCCGGCCATACCGTGCCGCTTGGCGAGACAATTCCGTCAGGCCCGTTCGAACGACTTGACGAAATGGACGGGCTGGCAAAAAGGCTGATGGAATTGCTTGGGCGTTAACGGAAAATCAATTCGGAGCCGGTACTCTGTTCCTCCATTTACTCAGGAGGCAGTTAGATGCGTCTGTTCATTACACATATGCAGGATTTTACTCCCTTGGAGTGGCCTATCATTTCCTACCGCAGGCAAGCTGTCGTTGAACGACTTTGTCGTAACATTGGAGCTAATGAATACCTGCTCTATGTCGCAAGTCGGAAATGCCCAACGCCAAATATGCGTGGCAAAATATTAGGTTTTGCAAAAATAAAGGACCGAACTGTGCGAACGCCTGCGGAAAAATATGTGAGTTCAGGGAAACTGGATGACGGTTGCTTGAAAAATGGCAGCTTCAAATGGCCATTTGGAGTCCTTATTGGAGAAGCTAAAATGCTCATCCAGCCAGCGGATGCAAAACTCATGATCGGCCCACAATATTCAAAGGCCCCACAAGGAGATTTCTACATCCTTGATGATCCTAAGCGAGCCAATGCAATAGTTGAATTGACTTGCAAGGCCGTCGACATGGATGAAGCCTTTAAACCTCCTCAGTAATACAGTCCCCTAATAATAAAGCTCCCTTGCGTCTCTGACCGGCAGGCCGGCATAAAGATATTCCACCTCGTCGCGATAGCCGTTGAACAGCAGCGTCGGCACCCGGTCATCACTGCCGAGCATGCGCTCTGTCGCCTGCGACCAGCGCGGGTGCGGCACATTCGGGTTCACATTCGCCCAGAAGCCGTATTCATTGCCGGCAAGCTGTTCCCAGAAAGACACCGGCCGCTGGTCGGTGAAGGTAAAGCGGCGGATCGACTTGATCCCCTTGAAGCCGTATTTCCACGGCGTGACAAGCCGGATCGGCGCGCCATTCTGGTTCGGCAGCGGCTTGCCATAAATGCCGGTGGCGAGGAAGGACAGCTCGTTCTGCGCCTCCTCGATGGTCAGCCCCTCGACATAGGGCCAGGGATACCAGGCCTGTTTCTGGCCGGGTGCCACCTTCGGGTCGAGGAAGGTCTCCATGCGGATATATTTCGCCCCGGCGGTCGGCTTCGCCACCTTCAGAAGATTCGCCAGCGGCACGCCGGACCATGGCACCGCCATCGCCCAGGCCTCGACACAGCGATGCCGGTAGAGCCGTTCCTCGAACCCGCCCATGGCCGAAACAAGCGCCTCGGCATCGAGTGTCATTGCACTCTCAACCATGCCGTCGATGGTCGCCGCCCACGGATCGGTCTGCATCCGTTTCGTCTTCTTCCAGATATTCTTCGACGACCCGAATTCATAGAAATTGGTGTAGGTGGTGGCCATCTCCTCGTCGGTCACCGCGCGGTCGAGGCTGTAGGCGCCGTTGCGCGGGAAGGGATAACCACCGATGGCGGCCAGCGCGGCGGCCGGCGCAAGAGACGAGGCGGCAAGGCCGAGCCCGGCAAGGCCGGCACCCTTCAACCAGTCGCGGCGGTTCATCCAGACGGATTCAGGCGTGGCGGCGGATTCGGGCAGCTCCCAGCTGCGGCGGGTGCGGATCAGCATGTCATGTCTCCCGGCGGTGAGGCGCGTTGTGGTGATAACACCCTGCCACTATGCCACGGTCAATATGGCAGCAGTGAGGCGGACCCGCGATCAGGTCAGTTGGGCGACGACCCGGGCGATCCGGCCAAGCGCCTCGTCAAGCACCTCATCTGCGGCGGCGAAGCTGAGCCGGAAGGCCGGTGACAGGCCAAAGGCCAGCCCCGGCACGATCGCCACCTCGCCAAGTTCCAGCAGCGCCGCGGCGAAATCACTGTCGGTCCCGATCACCTTGCCATCGGGGCGCGTGCGGCCGATTAGGTCCGCGATATCGGCGAAGACATAAAAGGCACCGTCGGGGGCGGGGCACCGGATGCCGTCAATGGCGTTCAGCGCCGCCACCACTTTCGCGCGGCGGCGTGCGAAGGCGGCATTGTTGGCGGCGATGAAATCGGTCGGGCCGTTCAGCGCCGCGATGGCGGCATGCTGGGCGATGCTGTTCGGGCTGGAGGTCGATTGCGACTGCAGCTTCGCCATTGCCTTGACCAGTGGCGTCGGCGCGGCGGCGAAACCAATCCGCCAGCCGGTCATGCAATAGGATTTCGACACGCCGTTCAGCGTCAACACCCGCCCCGCCAGGTCCGGCGCGACACCGGCGATAGTGGCGAATGCAAACCCGTCATAGGTCAAATGTTCATAGAGATCGTCGGAGACCACCATCAACCGGGGATGGGCGCGGATCACATCGGCGAACGCGGCAAGCTCGGCCGCCGCATAGCCGATGCCGGTCGGATTCGCCGGCGAGTTGATGATCACCCACTTGCTGCGCGGGGTGATGGCGGCGGCGAGCGCCTGCGGCGTCATCTTCAGCCCGTCATCGAATCCCGCCTTCACGAAGACAGGTGTGCCGCCGGCCACCTCGACGATGCCGGCGAAGCTGACCCAGTAGGGGGCCGGGATGATCACCTCGTCGCCGGCCTGGACGGTGGCCATCATCGCGTTGAACAGAACCTGCTTGCCGCCGGTGCCGACCGAGATGTTCTCGGGCCCGAAGGACAGCCCGTTCTCGCGTTCGAACTTGGCGCAGATGGCGGCCTTCAGCTCGGGGATACCGTCGACCTGGGTGTATTTCGTCTCGCCGTCATGAATGGCGCGGATCGCCGCCTCCTTGACATGCGGCGGGGTGTCGAAGTTAGGCTCGCCGGTGGCCAG